>JAXHSZ010000378.1:0-3186 GCA_034190725.1 Thermodesulfobacteriota bacterium | reverse complement strand
CGGAAATCCGATAACCCCCATCCACTGGCTCAGCCTCAAATGCCACGTCGTCTTTGTGGTAGTGACCCGCTTGACCGACCAATGCCAGAGTGGAGATATACCCGCAATCTCTGCGTCAGACTCAGATTTTAATCCTCAAAATACCAAATGTATTCCTGCGGTTAAAATCTTCATCTTCTTTGACCTTGCAGAAAATACCTCATTTCTGGATGGACACTACTTAGGCATAGTTCTCCGTGCGTAGAAATGTTTTAATTTTGGTCATTCGTATTTGTTTCGGATTTCGTGCTTCGAGTTTCGAATTGAGAAAAACCGGTTCAGCAATATATCCTAATGTTTGCAATTTATTATCTTCGAAAAGATAGAGATCCTGAGATCCTAAAAAATACTTGACATTCAATAATCCGATGTGATAATAAATTTACGAATTCTTGAGAAGGATATTGAGTTTATGCTACGTTCAAAAGCAATCCGTAAGACAAGAAAGAACTGGTGGTGGATCATTGATACAGAAGGGGTTTGTCCACACAATTCTCTGAGGGATTAAATATTCAAAGACAAATCAAAGAGAGGTCGTAGGCAGTCCCTAAAGCCCACGGCCTTTTTCGTTTTTTAAAGCCATGGGCAGTCCCGTATACGCTCATGGCTTTTTTATTTTCTTGCCTCTCGGCTGAAGCAACGGTTCGTCTCCATTCATTTCCACCACAATCAGGCCGAAGCTATCTTAGGAGAAAGGGGGTGGGGTGAATCATACTTCATTAATGTATTTGAGGGAGAGGGGAAAGGCATCCCTTCCTCAAATTTTTCAAACTGTGCGGTTAAGCAAGATTGCGGCAGCCGGCAACCAGTGAACTTGGCCTACTGCACAGGTAGAAATTTTTTATAAAAAGGAGAAGAGTATGGAAGACACGAAGATACTATTAAGTGAAAAAGAGATGCCTCAGCAGTGGTATAATGTACAGGCTGATCTGCCTAAACCTCTGATGCCACCATTGAATCCGGGAACAGGGCAGCCTATAGGCCCTGAAGATCTGGCTCCCATATTTCCCATGGGGCTCATTGAACAAGAGGTGAGCCAGGAACGGTGGATTGAAATTCCCGATGAGATTCTTGATGTATACAAGTTATGGAGACCGACCCCTCTTCAAAGGGCAGTAAAGCTCGAAAAACTTTTAGGTACCCCTGCCAGAATATATTTCAAGAACGAAAGCGTCAGTCCCCCTGGGAGTCACAAGCCAAACACGGCCGTTGCACAAGCATATTACAACAAAAAGGAAGGTGTAAAAAGGATTGCCACTGAGACAGGAGCAGGCCAGTGGGGAAGCGCTCTGGCCTTTGGATGTCAAGTCTTTGGACTGGAATGTACCGTGTACATGGTAAAGGTGAGTTATCAGCAGAAACCTTACCGAAGAAGTCTGATACATGTTTGGGGGGCTGAGGTGTATCCATCTCCCACTCAATTGACCAATGCCGGAAAGGCTATCCTAGAACAGCAACCGGACTCTTTGGGGAGTTTGGGTATAGCAATTTCAGAAGCCATTGAGGACGCCGCTACCCATGATGATACAAAGTACTCCCTGGGAAGTGTTCTGAACCATGTTTTGCTCCACCAGACTGTTGTGGGTTTAGAGACAAAGGAACAACTGAAACTGGCAGGAGAGTCTCCAGATATTTTGATCGGTTGTGTCGGTGGGGGCAGCAACTTTGCAGGGTTCTCTTTCCCCTTTGTTAAGGATAAACTTGACGGCAAAGATATGAGAATAATCGGTGTGGAACCTTTTTCATGTCCCACATTGACCAAAGGCCCTTACAGGTATGATTTTGGCGATACTGCTCAGATGACACCTCTGCTTATGATGTACACGTTGGGACACACCTTTGTGCCGCCGGGTATCCATGCCGGAGGTCTTCGATATCACGGTGATGCCCCTCTTCTCTGCCTTTTAGTAAACCAGAAAGTTATCGAAGCCAGGGCTTATCATCAAAATGCAGTCTTTGAAGCAGCGATGAAATTTGCTCAAAGTGAAGGTATCATCCCTGCTCCTGAAACGGCTCATGCTGTAAAAGGGGCCATCGATGAGGCGATGAGATGTAAAGAGACAAAAGAAGAGAAGTGTATCGTCGTTGCCTTTAGCGGACACGGACATTTCGATCTCGCCGCATATGATGCCTATCTGGCCGGCGAATTAGAGGACTATGAGTATCCTGAGGAAAAGATAAAAGAAGCATTAGAAAAAGTCCCGAAAATTGATTAGTAAAGAGAGTCAGCCTTTTATGACTGACTCTCCCAGTTTCTCAAGAAGTCAGGGCAGGCTTCTTATGTTGTGGCACAGTGGGGCACATAAAGATTGAATAAAAGTGCCCTGCTGTGCGGATCATACCCCAACTTTTTGAGAAGTGACCGACTTCTACACATTCAAGGAAGGCTCTGACATATGTATTCCCCAACTTTTGAAGAATTTTGTAAAAAGACAAAAAAAGGCAATCTCATCCCTGTATACAAAGAGATTCTTGCAGATATGGAAACCCCGGTCTCTGCATTCCAGAAGATAAATGGCGGAAAATATTCATTTTTACTGGAAAGTGTAGAAGGTGGAGAAAAATGGGCCAGGTACACTTTTTTGGGGTTTAATCCTTCTATTATCTTCAGAAGCAAGGGAAATAGGGTAGAAATCATCAAGAACGGCAAGAAAGAAATGCTTGAGGCAACAGACTCCCCCCTTGATCGACTCAGAGACTTGATGGGTGAGTACAAACCTGTGGAGACGGATGAATTGCCGAGGTTCTTTGGTGGGGCCGTGGGGTATCTCAGTTATGACATGGTGAGATTTTTTGAAGAGTTGCCTGACAAGACCACGGATGATATGGAATTGTACGACAGTTTCTTCGTTATCACCGATACGATTCTGATATTCGACAGCCTCAAACAGACACTTAAAGTGGTCTCCAATGTGCATCTCACCGATGATGATGACCCGGAAGCTGCATACAAGGAAGCGGTAACGAAAATTGATTCCATTGTTTTACGATTGAAAGAACCCGCAAAGAAGGCTTTGTCGGAGACTGCTGCAGAATCCCGGATTGATGTTACATCAAATTTCTCAAAAAGTGAGTTTGAAAATGCCGTGATCAAGGCGAAAGAGCATATCATAGCAGGGGATATTATCCAGGCGGTTCTCTCCCAGC
>JAXHSZ010000377.1:0-2161 GCA_034190725.1 Thermodesulfobacteriota bacterium | reverse complement strand
CGGCGAGCCCCACAATGAACTCCTGGCCAGGATTGCATTGCAGACCGAGGTTGACATTATTGTGCTGGGAGGGATGGGGCTGAGGCATGACGATTATCTCTTTTTGAGAAATACCATAGAGGAAGAGGGTGCATTGTACAGATCCATCCTCTTCGTGCATACGGCAGCGGACCCTGTGGTGGAATGCCTCATGGTACCGAACCTTTCTATCGCCGTTGCTGAAAGGTTCGCACTGAATGGGAAGAATGTTCTTGTCCTTCTTACGGACATGAAGAATTTTTGCGATGCCCTCAAAGAGATCGCAATCATAATGGATCAGGTGCCTTCCAACAGAGGATATCCCGGGGATCTTTACAGCCAGCTTGCCTCAAGGTATGAAAAAGCGGTTGACTTTGAAGAAGGAGGATCCGTGACGATCCTTTCGGTAACCACCATGCCGGGCAACGACGTGACACATCCCGTTCCGGACAATACCGGATATATCACCGAGGGACAGTACTATTTGAACAATGACAGGATCGAGCCGTTCGGATCTCTGAGCAGACTCAAACAACTGGTAAACAAGAACACAAGAGAAGATCACAGGGCTCTGATGGATGCCATGGTGCAGCTTTATGCGTTTTACCAGGAAACTCTTGAGAAGAAATCAATGGGTTTTGTCATGTCTCCGTGGGATGAAAGACTTCTCAAATACGGCACACTCTTTGAAAGAGAGTTGATGGACCTTTCAGTGAATATCCCGCTTCTGAAGGCCCTCGATACGGGATGGGAGATACTGGCCGAGTGCTTCAGGCCCGAGGAGACCGGGCTCAGAACCGAATTGATCAATACATTCTGGCCGGGTACGGTGGATTCGGCGGAAGCTCAAGAACCCATCATAACGGATAAGAAAGAAGACGATGAAGAAGGTCAAGCTGACCAAGACGGAACTGAAAAAGCAAAAGGACCAGTTAAAGAGATATAATCGGTATCTGCCCACCTTGTATATCAAGAAACAACAGATCCAAACGGAGATTGAAAGGGTGCGGGCAAATCTCGGTGAAGTTGACCGTGAGCTGAATCGGCTCATGGATGAAATTGCTCATTGGGTGAATCTCCTCGGTGAAGATGTCGGGTTGAATGAACTCGTTAAACTCAAACAAATAGAAATAAAAAGGGAGAACATTGCAGGCGTGGACATCCCTGTCTTTGTACAGGCGCATATAAACACCAAACCGTATGATTTGTATGAATATCCCTTATGGGTGGATAGAGCGGTTGAAACACTGAAGACAATTATTCTCTTTCGTTCGAAGAGACTTGTCCTTACTTTTCAGGAGCGGTGCCTGCAAAAAGAACTCAGGGTCACATCCCAGAGGGTGAATCTCTTTGAAAAGGTAAAGATACCCGAGACGAAAGAGGCTATGCGCAAAATTGCCATCTACCTCGGGGATCAACGGATAGCGGAAGTGGGGTGGGCCAGAACGGCAAAGAAGAAGATTGAGGGAACTCATCAATGATAGTGAAGATGAATAAGGCGACAATCGTGGCCAAGTCTGTCTGGGTGAACCGGGTCCTTGATGATCTTCGGGAAATCGGGGTCCTTCATATCGATCCTGTTCAACCCCTTGAAAGCGAGAAACTCGAAGATCTGAGAGAACGGAAACGTATTTTGGAACGTGCCCTTTCCCTGGTCCCTGAGACCGCTTTTGCTGAAAGGGAAAATATTCAATCCGGATCGGATGACGCAGGCATTGATGCTGCAGAAAAGTTGCTTCACCTCACGGAAGAGTTGAAAGGACTGGAAGATGAAAACAGACAACTGAAGTCTGAATACGACAACGCTCTTTTGTGGGGTGAATTTGAACCGAAAGATATTCATGAACTGAAGGAGAAGGGCATTACTATTCGATTCTTTCAATGCAGTCGGGAAGACGTGTCTCTTCTCCCTGAAGACCTTTCATTCCACATTATATCAAAGAGAGGAGAAACCCTTTTTACAGCGATTATCTATAAGACAAAAGATGGGGTTGACATTCCCTCTCAAGAGGTCTCCATCCCCGATCACAGTCTGAAAAAGATGGAATCGAAGATCAAAGAAAATCAAAACCGAATTGAACATGTAAGATGAATACCATGTTCCAGTAAATGCCGATATTCCCGAAATTGACATAGAAATGGT
>JAXHSZ010000376.1:0-2723 GCA_034190725.1 Thermodesulfobacteriota bacterium | reverse complement strand
TGGCTACTTACACCATTGCCCACTGTAGGTCACTTATGCAGTATCCGAACGAAAACTGTCTTTTTCGCCAATCTCTGCGTCAGATCAAAATTTTGATCCTCAAAATATTCAATATATTCCTGCGGTTAAAATTTTGATCTTCCTTGATCTTAAAGAAAAATCCTAACTTTCGTTCAGACACTATGTATATGAAACGGATGATTATTAATGATGTGCGAGATTTTTGGGATGATTCTGATAATAATATCCGTTACTTTTTACGGTAATTATCATTACAAAATCAAATCAGGGAAGCGTTTCCGATGAACAATCAGAGATATTGCCACGCAGGGTAAAAGATGTCAATAAAATTATAAAGAAATGGAGTACTTTCAATCTTTTTCAGAGGATAAATGAAGAAGTCAAGCTCGACGGCACAGGTCGAATATTTCCCGGAGGTGATTCAGAAATGCCGCATGTCAACCAAGATAGCGAGCAATGCCTTTTGCCGCCTTTCGGCCGTCTGCGATTGCATGAACGATGAGAGACTGGCCTCTCGCCATATCGCCCGCCGCAAATATGCCTTCTACGCTGGTCATACAATTATTATCAACGGCCACATTCCCTCTGTCATCAAGTTGGATTCCCATATCCTCTATGATCCTGTTTCGTCCGGGGCCTGTGAAACCGAGGGCCAACAGAACAAGCTGTGCGGATATCTGAAACTCCGTTCCTTTCTTTGGCTTGAAATTCAATCGACCGTCCGAATGCACCTCACAGTCAACTTCTATGCATTTCAACTGTGAAACATGCCCTGCCTGCCCAAGAAACTCAATGGTGCTCGTTGACCACCGACGGTCGCCGCCTTCCTCATGGCTGCTCGATTTTCGGAGGATATTGGGCCATGTGGGCCAAGGTGTTGAGGCGGGTCGCTCAAAGGGCGGCCTGGGCATGATCTCAAGCTGAGAGACCTTGGCAGCGCCCTGACGCAGGGCCGTTCCCAGACAATCGGAACCTGTATCACCCCCGCCGAGTACTACCACCTCTTTCCCTGCTGCATCAATATCCTGGTCAACGGCCTGTCCGGCATTCTTTCGGTTCTGGCATGTGAGGTAATCCATGGCGAAGTGTATCCCGTCCAGTTCTCTTCCGGGGATCTTCAAATCGCGGGGCTCCCGGGAACCTCCGGTAAGACACACAGCATGAAACCTGTCGTGCAAATATCGGTATGACAGATCCTCTCCAACGGTCACCCGATTCTCGAAGAGGACCCCCTCTTCTTTCATAAGCTCAACCCGTCGATCCACGACCCACTTCTCCAATTTGAAATCGGGTATGCCGTATCGAAGAATCCCTCCAGGCAGTTCAGCATTGTCAAATATGGTCACCTGATATCCGAGTTTGTTGAGAGCATCGCCAACCGCAAGCCCTGCAGGGCCTGATCCTACCACTGCAATACGACGGTCAAGCCTCTTCAGGGGTGGACATGGTTTCATGTAACCTTTTTGGTATGCGGTCTCTATAATTGCCAGCTCAATCTGACGGATGGTGACTGGATCATCATTGATACCGAGAACGCATGACGCCTCACAAAGCTCTGGACAGAGACGTCCGGTGAATTCAGGAAGACCGCCTGTGGACAGAAGCAGGGCCAGAGCTTCTTTCCAGAGGCCGCGATAGGCGAGTTCATTGAATTCCGGGATCATGTTCCCCAGGGGACAACCCGACGCGTGACAGAACGGTGTTCCACACTCCATGCATCGTGCAGCCTGCTCACGGAGTTCTTCCGTAGAAAGCATCCTTTCAACGGCTTTGAAGTCCGTGAGCCGCTCCTTCTTAATACGATAACCGGGAACCTTTCTCTTATATTCCAGAAATCCGCCTACTTTACCCATTGTCTGTCCTTCCGGGATGGTGCCGCGGGTTGTGTATATCCGGGATATTTGTGGAATGTGCAAAACAATTTGAACTTCTGTACTATCCGGCCCAATGTGTCTGGTAATATCTCGTAGGGGTGAATCTTGTGATCGCCTGCATTAAGGGCGAACACAAGATTCGCCCCTACGTAAGGAAAATATACCGTCATCAGAATCCACAAATTCTTTTAGGAATCACATAATAGGGAACCATCCCGTCCTTTCTGTTGCATTATGCATCGCCCACTTCTTTTCGCTCAGTTGCCTCGTCTTCTTTCATCATCCGTCCCAGGGCCCTTCTGTACTCCATGGGAAAGACCTTGACGAAATACGGCAGACACGCCTGCCAGTGATCCAGGATATATCCGGCTCTCTCGCTGTCCGTAAATGCCTTGTGCTGATTGATCATACCCTTTAGCGTCTGAATATCGTCCTGCTCCGTCACAAGCTCCAGGTCAACCATGTCCAGATTACATCTGCTATCGAATGTGCCGTCCGGGTCAAAGACATAGGCGATACCTCCGCTCATTCCTGCAGCAAAGTTGACGCCCGTTTCTCCCAACACCACCACACGGCCCCCTGTCATGTATTCACATCCATGATCCCCTACACCCTCAACAACCGCGAGTACTCCGCTGTTCCTGATTGCAAATCGCTCTCCTGCACATCCATTGACATACAGCTCGCCTGAGGTGGCTCCGTAAAGGAGTACATTCCCGCAAATGATATTGGTGTTCGGATCAAAGCCGGCACCTTTGGGCGGTTTTACAATGATACGAGCGCCTGAAAGCCCCTTGCCCAAATAGTCGTTTGCATCGCCTTCAAGAG
>JAXHSZ010000375.1:0-5484 GCA_034190725.1 Thermodesulfobacteriota bacterium | reverse complement strand
CTTGAGTAATAGTACGGCAGCAGATCCTGTCTCTTGGCCCCGAGGAACTCAACTCTTTCTTCCAGATTCAGCTTTGATGTAAGATTTTTCAGGTTTTTGAACTCTCCGTTCTTATTTTGACCCTCATTTGAAACACTCCCACCTATTATGAGTAATTTTGTACCATCAATGTCGTGCCCATTCCCTCTGGTCATAATGTCCATTGCCCTTATGAGATTGTCTATCCCCTTTATGGGATCGATCCGCCCGACAAAGAGTACAAATTTTTGACCATTCAGACCTAAATGATTCTTTGCCTCTTCAGAACTCCATGGCTTGAATAGACTGCAATCCACACCGCAAGGAATCACCTCAATCCTGTTCAAGGGTATATGAAACTCTCTATTTAACTGAGTTTTTTCCAAAGGGGTCGTAGCGATTATACTGTCGACTGCATTCAGGATCTCCGCCTCCTTCTCCAACCGGAGTGAAGGCTCCTTTTCGTCTTCTCTTCTCGCAACTTGGTTCTTTAGAAAACCAAGGGTGTGAGATGTATGAACAATGGGAATCCCCCACTCTGTTCCCAACTTCCTTGCTGCCCATCCAGACAACCAGTAATGACTATGGAGTAAATCGTAGTGGATCCCTTCTTCTTTTACAAAATCGAGTACTCCCTTCAGGAATTCAGGTAAATGATTCCATATCAGGTTTTTGTGACAGGGCTCCTCTGAACCCGCCTTTATATGAATCACTCTTACCCTCTCGTCCATATGAACGATTCTGGGTACGGATGGATTCTTCAAGCGTGTGAAGATATCTACATTGACTCCATTCTGTCCCAGTTTGCGACTTAAGTTACGTATATATGCATTCATACCACCTGTATTTATTCCTCCCAAAACATCCAGGGGGCAGCTATGAACAGAAAGCATAATGACTCTTTGTAACGACACGTTCACCTTCCATATTTAGTGTCCGAACGAAAACTGCCTTTTTCACCAATTTCTGCGTCAGATAAAAATTTTAATCTTCCTTGAACTTGACGAAAAATCCTGGTTTTCGTTCAGACACTATTTAATCTATCTTCTTAATGATCATTCTGTATATGTACGAATCACGAGCTCCAAAACGATATTTGTAAGGCTCATTTCCCCTCAAGAAATCGAACTCCATCCGCCCTGCTTCTATTGCCTCTCGTATAAGATGAGCCACATGAACAATCCCCGGACTTAAGGATGAATTTTTTGGATCATACCCTGAATTGTAGAGATATGTTTTATTCTCATATTCAAAACACAATGAAGATGCCAAGGAGGTTCCGTTTCTATGTAAAAAAGATAGCTTAAACCAATTCTCTGCAAATAAGGTATGAGCAATCGCTTGAAAGAATGCTTCCATGTTCCCATGCATAAAACTCTTCTTCTGAGAATTACTGTCTCGATGTAAAGAGAAAAATTGTTCCATCCCAGAAACAAGAGAGTCCTGATCTTCTATGTTTTTATTATAAACGGATTGGGACTTCCCTTCAATCCGTCGAATCTTTCGCCGCAATTCGTGTCGATCTTTCTTACTTAATAAATCGAGATAATCATTCCACGAGGACGGCAAAATGATTTTAGGGCAAACATCTTCCTGAGAAACCGTAACAGAATATCCCCGTTCAATAATAATAGGCTTTAACACATTCAGCGCAATCGATGTTTCCTTTAGACAGTGAAGGTCCACGGAGTCCCAGTCGTCCTGGATAGATTCTAAGAAATCAACGATTTCTCTGCAGACATCTTCTTCACTCCCTGATTGAACAATAATATCAAGGTAATCAGTAATGTCCGTTCCCCCAATAAATTCCACTACTCTCTCACAATTGGACAATGATTCCAAAAAGAACGGTGCCAAACCAAGAAGATCTCCCTCCTTACTCCTAACAGCCAGGAGTCCTAACTCCTTGCCTTTTCCAAAATGAGTCCACCATGTACTCTGCCATTGCCAGGTGAGAAAAATATCATTGGATGAACTCTCTTCCAAAAGATCATTCCAGCAATCTTCCAACTTCTTAAAAGCGCTCATCTCGTTGTAGGCTTTTTCCTTCACTCTGATCCTTTGTATAAATTCGCTGATATTTTCTGACTATCTAGTGTGATGTATCAAAAGTTCTGTGAACTATTTTGGCAATTTGACATGTTGACGAAACGCATCAACCGTAGTGAAAATTCGAATATCGAAATCCGAAACAATATCAAAATTCAAAACACGTTCGGTATGGTACTGTTTTTTCTATTTATGTCATTTGAATTTGTTTCGTGCTTCGATATTCGAATTTCGGATTTTTATACTGCTTCAAAACGGATGAAATACAATACTATTTTAAATTGCCATTCTTCACAACACAATTTATGAAACGGTGCACTAGCACCTGAACAAAAACGAAATAAATACCGCAAGTTTAAAGGGCCAATAATCTTTCTATGTTACAAATATCTTTTCTCATGTCTGTAAGTGGTCGGAATCGGGTATGGCAATGTTATCCTGGTATGTAGGAAACATTATATCTCCATTCTTTAGGAGTGTCTATCCATAAAAAGAAAAAACCCATCCAAACATTTCTGTTTTGAATGGGTTTTTAAAAGAAAATAAAACGATGCACAACCCAACTTCAATGAAGGGAAGGCTCGTACCAACATCTCGGGTCTTCTGCCATTATATCTCCAGAGTAATGATACGCTACTCCTCTATTTCCACCACAAACGAATTTGTATTCGCATCTTCCGCATTTTCCTTTCAGGTTCTCCCTTTCTCTTAAAGCATGAATCACTTCAGAATTGTTCCAAATTTGCCTCAATGATTCATTCCTAAGATCTCCGATATCGATTCGTAAGGTAGGAAAAGGGATTACCTTTCCGTTCGGTTTTATTCCATAGCAGAGTATCCCTGCAGTATCTCCTATCACTGTATAATCCGACAGGGGATCGCAACAATTCTCCATCAGCTCCCCCTCAAATTGAATAAACCAGAACGGATCATCGGGTAACGATGCAACCGGAGATTCTGCTCTTAATCGCCTCTCTGCCAAATATTTGCACATGGACTCCCTCTGTTCTTTAGAGAGGGCTTGATCGGATATATTCTCTCCTCTCCCAAAGGGCAGGAAATCATTCGCCTGAAAGCAATTTATATCATAATCTTGAGCCAGTTTCAGTGTTTCAGGGAGTTCATGTAAATTTTTCTTTGATACAGCATACATAATACACACATGAAGACCTGCATCGAGAGCATTCTCCAAACCTCGTATTGCCTTTTCAAAGGCTCCATCTCCCCTCAGAGAGTCATGGGTCTTCGCAGTCGCTCCATCAAGGCTAAGGAGCACCATCTGAACACCTGCATCCTTCATCTTCTCAGCATATGGACGATCAATGAGGATACCGTTGGTACAAACACTGACATGAAATCTTCTCGAAGCATACTCCGCTATGTCAATGAAGTCTTTTCGTATTAAAGGCTCTCCACCCAATAGAAGTAAATATTTTGTGTCTGATTCAGAAATATTATCGAGTATGGCAAGCGCTTCCGCACTGTCCAATTCATCACTCCGTGGGGTTCCTGCGGCTAATCCGCAATGACCACACCTCAGATTACATGAATATGTCATTTCCCAGAAGGCAAAATGAGGCTCTTTAAACCTCATAATCTCACCCTGATATTTACTTTGAGTGAAATCCAGAATATCCTCTGGTGAAAGCTTCAGCTTTTCTCTTGGTCCCGTTACTTGGCATGATTGACACATGACAAAGCCCTCCATATGCAAAGAAAAGATGCAATTTTTCTAATAATGAAGTTGCTTTTTTCTATATATAATTTACTATAACATCATCATACGGAAAGTCAACCCCTTGTCTCTCTTTTCTCTGAAATCATAACATACCCTCTGTTCATATGTTCACAGATCTTGTGTCTGATGTTCCGGTGTGGTGAAAGCTTGCCCTCACAAAGACTCCGATCTTCGTTTCAGGTTTCAGGAAAAAAACGCTAAAAATGCACTCTTTACTCATCCATTATAGCTTTTTAAACCTCAAGGCCCTCCACATCTTTGTAGCTTATAGTTGTCACTGCGTCTCCTTTAAACCTGAAACCAGATACCTGAAACCTGTGAACGGTTACACACTTCATTAAATTTCTTGACAGAAAATCATTTCCATATCATTATATTATACCTAAATTGACTGACCTTGCGAATTTACATGACATGCAAAAGGCCTTCCCCCGTAATTGAAAAGGTCGAGGGCATATGTGTATGAAATGATTTAAATCCTGTATTGAAAGGTAAAAGGGAGTTTGATTTATGTCTGAATCAACGACCAAACGTCTCTCTTTTCTTGACCGGTTTTTAACTTTGTGGATCTTTCTCGGAATGTTTTTGGGTGTAATATGGGGCTATCTTTTTCCAAGTATTCGAGAAATGATCAATTTCTTTCAAGTGGGGACTACGAATGTTCCCATAGCCATCGGTTTAATCCTGATGATGTATCCACCTTTAGCAAAAGTGCGATATGAAGAACTGGGCAAGGCTTTCCGAAATATCAAAGTGCTCTTTCTTTCTCTTGTTCAAAACTGGGTGATCGGACCGATTCTGATGTTCTTTTTAGCAATAACCTTTCTCTCGGGTCATCACGAATACATGGTTGGTCTTATTCTTATAGGATTGGCCCGATGTATCGCTATGGTGATTGTTTGGAATGACCTTGCCTTGGGAGACAGAGAATATTGCGCAGGACTTGTGGCTTTTAATTCCATCTTCCAGGTTCTTTTTTTCTCCATCTATGCCTATATCTTTATTACTATGATTCCTCAATGGCTCGGTTTAAAGGGTGCTGTTGTGGACATATCTATTGGTCAGATCGCCCAAAGCGTCTTTATATATTTGGGTATTCCCTTCATTGGGGGTATGGTTACGAGGTTCATCGGGTTGAAGATAAAAGGACGCAGCTGGTATGAAGAGAAATTTATCCCAAAAATCAGTCCCATTACCTTTTTCGCCTTGCTCTTTACCATCCTGGTCATGTTTTCACTCAAGGGTGAGTTTATTGTTCAACTTCCATTGGATGTTGTGCGGATTGCAATCCCTTTGTGTATTTATTTTGTGATTATGTTCTTTGTTTCCTTTCTTTTATCGAAGAAAGCAGGGGCAACTTATGAACAGTCTACAACTTTGAGTTTTACAGCAGCATCCAATAACTTTGAACTGGCAATAGCGGTAGCGGTGGCCGTTTTCGGAATAAATTCAGGCCAGGCTTTTGCAGCTGTTATCGGCCCCTTGGTAGAAGTACCCGTTCTTATCAGTCTTGTGAATGTTGCTTTATGGTTCAAGAGTAAATACTTCCCATATGTGGTAGAAACTCCTACGGGAATCTGCCATTTGGCATGCGAACAATAATGGATGGCAACTGCGATTCTAAGGGCTTTATTATAAAAATTCCCCCCCTGCTCCAAGTTTCACGCCCATGTGATGAG
>JAXHSZ010000374.1:0-10594 GCA_034190725.1 Thermodesulfobacteriota bacterium | reverse complement strand
CGGAAATGAGTACAAAAGTAGATCTCGAGTGGGACGACGCTGATGCCCTACCCCCAGTGCTTGACATAGTGACATTATTCGTCTTTAACAGAATGACTGATGTCACTCTGGAAATGGTCGATCAAAAAGACGGTGGAAGAATACTGGATGTGGGTTGTGGAATGGGGATCGATGCTTCTGAACTGGCCAAAAAGGGAAACAGACTTGTAGGGCTTGAGCCATCACACGTCATGCTAAAGAAGGCCAATAATCTGTCTAAGGAACAATCAATAGACCTGCATCTTGTTCAGGGAATTGGAGAGACATCCCCGTTCAAGAAACGTTCCTTTCAAAATGTGATCTGCAAGGGCGCTTTAGATCATTTCTACAATCCAGATATGGCAATTCAAGAGATGGCAGATGCGGCAAAACATGACGGAAAGGTCATAATCTCCGTGACCAATTACGAGAGTCTCAGTTGCATGTTGATGAAGGTCTTCAACAAGCTGAGATCAAGGATAATAGAAAAGAGAAAAGTGAAAAAAGACCTTTGGGACGGATATGGTAAGACAAAAACATATAGAATACCGGGGAAAGACACGCATACAGGAGAAAAGACATATATAGAAACAAGGCAGTGGGAAATACCTACTGATCACATATATAAGTTTGATTACTTTGTCTTAAAAAACGCCTTAAATAGACACCTCGAAGTTGAATCCCTTGTTGGAGTTTCTCTTTTTTGGAAGCTCCCGTGCTGGCGAATGGTAATGGAGAGATTGCCTAAAGTTCTTGCGCTGAGCATCCTATCAGTTTCTGATAAGATCGCCCGACAATTTCCCCTTTTCAGTGACGTGATGGTATCGAAATGTAGAGTAAAAAATCAGAATAGACTCAATGATCGAGTTCAAGGAGAATCAGATGAATAGTTCGAGAATTTACGGAGGACTTCTATGTGGTGGGATTATCTTAGCAACTATTTTCTTTTTAATTGGAATTTTTCAAAAAAACTATTGGGCCATAGCCATACCTGTAATGCTTGGATTTTTAGGCATTCTCTGTCTGGGTTTTTGGGTAGGATGGACCATAATGACCATTAAGATAGATGTTCCGGCTCCGGAGGCCACCCAAGAATCGACGACAGATTGATTATTCATAATGAGTGTTCATCCAGAAATAAATTTTTTACAAAATCAAGAACGATGAAAATCTTAACCACAGAGGCACATTTTATTGTGCCTTTACATTTGAGTCTGATCCAGAGGTTGAGGCAAATAGCCATTTGTGGATGAACACAAGTGAGACTCATCATCAAAGAATCACTCCAAACAAAACAAATCAGAGACTGAATCGACTTCAGTTTTAAATCTCAGTCGTTCGTATTCAACCTCCATAAATCACAGGGTGGGAAAGATCATTATTCTTCGTATGATAATTTTGGGATCAATTCTAATACAGATGGAGGAAAGTGGAGATGAAGATATGTCTTCTCAGCTATCGTGGGAATCCGTATTGTGGGGGCCAAGGGATATATCTGTACTATTTGGCTCGTGAGTTGGTGAAGTTAGGACATGATGTCCATGTATTGGTAGGACCTCCATATCCCTTATCTATGGACGGAGCAAAACTTCACAAGGTACATAATTTCAATTTTTATAATTTTGAAAAGAGTTTTTTATCCGCGCCGAATCCCCTTCAGTGCTTTTCTCCCTTACACTTCTACGAGCTTGCCGCAGCGAGAGTCGGGATTTTTCCTGAAATGTTCGCCTTCAGCTTCAGGTCATTTAAGATGATTAAAGAACTGTTAGAGAAAGAACAGTTTGATATAATACACGACAATCAGTGTTTGGGGTATGGATTACTTTTGATGAAGCATTTCAATATCCCTGTAGTTTCTACAGTGCATCACCCCCTATTCATAGATCGTAAGATCGAGTTTGAACACCATCCGAGGTTTTGTGATAAATACAGACGAGTTCTTTATTATCCATTGATTATGCAAAAATTCGTCACAAAACGTCTTGATGGAATCATCACAGTATCAGAAAGTTCTGCGAATGATATTCGAAGATACTTTAAAGTACCCCGCAAAAAGATCTGGGTTGTATACAACGGTGTCGATACGGACCTGTTTCAAAGATCAAATGGTATCCCCAAGGAGAGGAAGAGGCTCATCTTTGTCGGCAATACCGATGACCGGAAAAAGGGAGTTTTGTATTTACTGCAGGCAATGAAGAAGTTGGACGATGATGTCAAACTGACCATTGTTGACGGTGGGGCACCAAGGAAAAGATTTGCACCCAAGGTCGTGAGTAATTATGGTCTTGGTGACAGGGTCACCTTTACAGGAAAGATCGAAAGCACTAATGACTTGGCCAAACTTTATTCGTCATCCAATATCGCCATAGTTCCATCCTTGTATGAAGGATTTGGTTTCCCTGCTGCTGAGGCTATGTCCTGTGAGCTTCCGGTGGTGGCTTCAAACATCAGTGCCCTTCCAGAGGTTGTGGGAAATGGTGAATGTGGTGTGTTGGTTCCTCCCAGAAACCCTGATGCTCTGGCTTCGGGCATAAAACAACTCTTGAGGAATGAAGATCGAATGATACAGATGGGAAAATCCGCCAGAAAAAGAGTGGAAGATCTTTTCAGCTGGGAGGAAGCGACCAAGAATGTTGTCAGCGTTTACGAAGAGGTGCTGAGTGCTTACCGTTAGTTATGATATTTTTCGAGTCAATCCAAAGGATCTTGTACTTGATGCAGGATGTGGAGAGGGAAGACATGCATTGGAATTGAGTAAGATGGTCGACTGCTCTATCGTTGCCATGGACATAGAATACAAAAATCCTGAAAGAGTCAAGGCAATGAATGAATTGATGGACCAGGAGGGACAAACCGTAGGTCTTACTTATGCTATGCAGGGAGATACAGAGAACCTTCCTTTTGAAGATTGTACTTTTGATAAGATAATATGTTCAGAGGTCATTGAACATCTCAATGATGACAAGAACGGCATAGAAGAGCTTGCCAGGGTGCTTAAAGAAGGTGGCGAGATGGCGGTTACTGTCCCAACCTTCTTTACGGAAGCTGTCTACGGAAAATTGTCCAAAGAATATTTCAACTGTCCTGGAGGCCATGTGAGGATATGCTCCCCTAAAGGCCTGGCCGACACGCTCCGGGAGAACGATCTCCGGGTATACTCAATCCGCTTTGAGCATGCATTCCACTCCGTATACTGGCTTCTCAGATGCATATTCGGTCTCAGTAATGAATCTGCTTTCATCCCCGCCCTTTACCGTAGATTTCTCGTAGCCATCATCCATTCGAAGATCATGGGAAAAGCAGAAAGGGTCCTCAATTTCTTCTTTCCCAAAAGTATGGTCCTCTATACAAAAAAGATGAATTCCAAACCCTGAATGTGTTTTTCCTGTATTTATAATATCAGTGTGTTATTGTAAATAGTGTCCGAACGAAAAATCCTAGTTTTCGTTCAGACACCAAATACTCTGTAGCCCTCATCTGGGCAGCGTCAATCCTACAGTCGCGATAGTGTTCCTCTGAATCTCAGAACTCCCTGCAACGATATTTCCAATAGCCGCATGGCGATAGAGCTGTTCCATTCTTCCCTTCAGGGGTGCCCATTTTGATCCTTTCTGCAACTGACCGTAAAGTCCCATAATCTCTGTTGCAGTATCTCCGAGTTTTCTCATAAATTCAGTAGCAGACACTTTGACCATAGGGGCCTCCCATGAAGGAGCTTTGTTTTTCTCCACCAGCCAAACGACCCGATATGCCAGCAGGTGCAACGCTTGAAGTTCGGTTGCAAGCTTGGCTACTCTCTGCCGCACCAATGGATCCTCACCGAATCCCTGTGCTTTCACATACTCTACAAAGTCTTCAAAGGTACGGCGTACATTCCCTACAGGGAAACTTCTCTCATAGGCCAATGCTGTCAATATGTAATAAAAGCCTTTGTTCTCCTCTCCAACACGATTCTCTTCGGGAACCTTGACATCATCATAAAAGACCTCATTGGTCCTTTCACCGTCCATGGCCCATAATGGGCGCACTGTAATACCCGGAGTCTTCAGATCCACCATAAAAAGAGATATTCCTTTGTGTTTAGGAGCTTGTGGGTCAGTCCGGGCTGCAAGCCACACGTATTGTGCATAATGGCACCTCGTATTGAAGATCTTCTGCCCATTCAAGATGTAAGATTCTCCTTGTTTCTCTGCCTTTATCTGCAGATTCGCAAGGTCTGAACCTGCTTCCGGCTCTGTATACCCAAGGGCAAATTCAATCTCCCCTTTGGCTATCCTCGGCAGAAATTTTCTCCTCTGTTCCTCTGTACCATGGTGAATCAGCATGGGGCCTACTATACCAACACCACATAAGGCCATGGGCAGAGCCCTGTGGTATGTAGCTTCATCCATGATGATAAACTGCTGCCATCGAGTAGCACCCATCCCCCCATATTCTCTGGAAAACGCAGGCGCCAACCATCTCCTCTCTCCCATTTTGCGCATGAACTCCCATGTATGAGGGCCTATGCCTGTGCCTTTCTCCAACTCTTCAATCCCTTCATTGGTCACCACTGTACCGAGAAATTCTTTTACCTCTTTTCTGAATTTTTCTTCCTGCTCCGAGAAACGAAAATCCATGCATTACTCCCCTATAATTCAATCTTCAATTCTACTGAAATTTTTAAAATCTACATATGAGTCATTCATCCTCCCCTGTCTTTCCCAGATAGATATTCTCCACCCTCTTATCTTGCAACAAGGCTCTGCTCTCTCCCCGAAGCGCTACCCTGCCATTGGAAAGAACATAGGTCCGGCTACTTGCCCTCAGAGCCACTTCGGCATTCTGCTCTGCCAAGAGGATAAAAACACCCTGTTCATTAAGAGAAGCAAAAATGCCGAATATGTCTTGAATGATCATTGGAGATAATCCAAGTGAAGGTTCATCGAGGAGCAGGAGTCTCGGTTTTGCCATGATGCCTCTGGCAATGGCCAACATCTGCTGTTCACCACCCGAAAGGATTCCTGCGAGCTGTTTGCTCCTGTTTTTCAGTACCGGAAAGAGATCATAGACAAATGCAAGGTTCTTCCTTCTCTCTTTTCTCCCCCTTGCTGCGTAACTGCCCAGAAGAAGATTCTCGTGTACACTCATCCTGGAAAACAATCTTCTTCTCTCGGGAATCAATACTATTCCCATTTCAACGATCTGTGCAGTTGTCAGGCCAATCAAATTTACTCCATCGAATGTTATTTCTCCTGAAAATGGTCTGATCAGACCGGTGATGGCCTTGAACAGAGTGGTCTTGCCGCTATTGTTGGCTCCGATCACGCTCCTTGTCTCTCCCTCCAGAAGTTCGAGAGAAACACTGTCGAGTATCTTGACAGTATCATACCCCGCATCTATCTTACGAATATTGAGCAACCCTATACCTCCTTGCCCAGGTATGCTTGAATAACTTCTTTGTTATTCATTACTTCTTCAGGCATTCCTTCAGTAACCTTCCTTCCAAAGTTAATTGCTATGATCCGATCACAGAGTTCACTGAGCAACTCAAGCCGATGCTCAACTATGAGAAAAGTCATCCCCTCTGTATTGAACTTCCTTATTACAGACAAAACTGACTTCGCTTCGAATTCGGTAAGCCCGGCCATGATCTCATCGAGGAGCACCATCATCGGATGAGAGCTCAATATCCTCCCCATCTCAACCCTTTTCTGTTCAGCAGGGACCAGACTGGAAACAGTTTTCTTTGCAATAGGATTGAGTTGAAGGAGTTCCAGTACTTCCTCAGCTCTTTTATGTGCTCGGGGCAAAGACATGTTGTGCAGTGCCGGTAAGAGTATGGTATCAAAGACGGTAAAGGATGGTAAAAACTCTGCCAGTTGAAATGATCGAGTCAACCCTCGTTTGAAGACTTGATGGGGGGGGAAACCGTCTATTCGGCTTCCTTCAAATAAAACGGAACCTTTCGATGGAGCATAAAAACCGGAGATGACTTCAAGGATAGTCGACTTGCCCGCACCATTGGGCCCAATGAGTCCGACGATTTCTCCCTTCCTTACCTGAAAAGAGATGGAATCTACTGCTAAAATTCCCCCAAAGGCTTTGCTCATGTTATCCACAACAAGCATTTCATGTGTACCGGTCATCTATTCAAAAATCCCTTCTTGAAGCAATTCAATAAATTCCTCATCCGACATTCCCAAAATCTCTCTACAAACGTGTTCCGTGTGTTCTCCCAAACAAGGTGAAGGCCTCTGGATTTTACCTGATGTTTTGGACAATCTCCATGAAGGACTTTCATAAGAATGTTTGCCCATTTCAGGATGATCGAGCAATTTAAAGTGAGCACGATGCCTGAGTTGAAGGTCTGAATGGATATCCTGTCCGGTAGCGACAATGCCCGAGGGCACACCCCATTCTTGCATCTTTGTCATCACCTCTCCATGAGTATGTCCCAAAGTCCATGACTCTGTCAGCTTATCCAGCTCATCTTCATTCTTCTTTCTTCCCGACAGAGTGGAGAACCTGGGTTCAGTTGTCCAACTCAGGTTTCCGACGGCATTACAAAATCCCATCCATTCATCATCATTATGAACGGCAATGGCACACCATCTGTCATCTCCTTTGCATCTGTAGGCACCATGAGGTGCTGCATAATCGGACCGGTTGCCTCTGGGGGTCGCTGTGGTATTGTTCACCGTGTAGTCAAGTATGGCGGAAGAAAGAAAGGATGCTCCGGCCTCAAGCTGGCCAATGTCCAAATGCTGGCCTTTTCCCGTGCGCTCTCGATAATCAAGAGCTGCCATAATGGCCGTTATGCCATACCAGGGCACCACAAAATCCGTATAGGGACTATTCGTACCTGAAGGAGGGCGATCGGGCCAGCCCATGAGATTTGTATACCCAACAAGGGACTGGAGTTCAGTACCGAAACCGGCCACCTGAGAATGGGGACCTGTTTGACCCTGCATACTGAAACTGATCATTATAATATCATTTCGTATCCCCTTGAGATCATCATACCCTAAGTTCCACTTTTCCATAGTACCGGGCATGAAATTCTCAACTACAACATCGGCCCAGGCCACAAGCCTTTTGATTATGCTTACTCCCTTTTGTTTGTTGAGATCTATTGTTATATCATACTTGTCCGTATTATATGCATCAAACGCACCACAACGGTTTATACCAGGAATCCCTTCTGCCATGGGAATATAGGCCCTGAAAATATCCAGCCTGCTCTTTGATTCCACCTTCACCACTGTAGCACCATGAAAGGCTAAATATCGTGTGGTTTCAGGACCAGCAATAACCCATGAAAAATCCAGCACCTTGAGACCATGGAGGGCCCCTCTCTCTTCAGTTTCCATCAGATGCACCCTCCTTCTTTCAAAACGGCTAAATCTTCTTTGGAAATGCCCAGCTCATGACAATAGATATCTTCATTGTGCTCTCCGATAAGGGGTGGGCGGCTCCTTACATTGTAATTACACTCGGTGGATTGAAGTGGAGCCCCAGGATATATTATTGTATCGGCCAATTCCGGATGATCCACCTCTTGCCAGAAATCTCTTGAGTGAAGCTGTATGTCGTCCTTTAGGTCATGAATTGTATTTATGGGAAAAAGAATTATTTCTCTTTGTACGGCCCCTTCATACAACTCCGCTTTCGTATGGGCAAGGAAAAAATCCACAAAATGCTTCTCCCATGATTCCAACTCGTCTTGAGTCAGTTGATTGAAGTCCATCTTCTCCCAATTCAGATCTTTGAGTTCTTCTGCCTTCCCTTCACTGTTGGCCCACTCAACCATGGCACGCGTCCTGGATCCCTGTTGGCTTACCCATATCCTCCATGAGAGATACCCGTCCTTGCACGGCCATATCATTCTTGGAGAGACGGCGCCACGGGACACTCGATTTCCTTCCCTGCGCGGATTATAACCGCCAATCTCCCAAAAGAAGGTCGTGAGGTGGGTGCTGCACACCAAACTCTCGTGAATAGAAACATCCACATATTGACCTTCTCCAGTCCTTTGGCGATAATAATGGGCAATCATAGCGGCGGAAGCTGCCTGTGCACCCGCCTGAAAATAAGACTGCTCAACACTAATCCTGACAGGAGCACGATCCGGATCACCGCTGATATACATCATCCCACCCATACCCATATATACCATATCGGAACCTTTCCAATCTCTGTACGGGCCTGTCTGGCCAAATGGACTGATGGATACCATGATGATCCCAGGATTTATACTCTCTAATATCGTATAATTCAGCCCTATTTCTTCCATGTACCCCGGCTGGGAAGACTCAATAATGAAGTCAGCTCCTTTGGTCAATCTTTTGAATATTTCCTGCCCATTGAGGCTTTCCATATTCAAAGTGATGCTTCTTTTGTTGGTATTACATGCAAACCAGTGAAGACTCCGTTCAGGATGTGGAATATTACGGTAAAAAGGTCCCCTGTTGCGGGATGGATCACCACCTGGTTTCTCTATCTTGATTACATCTGCCCCAAAGTCCCCCAAAACTTTACCGCAAAAAGATCCTTTTTCATCAGTCAAATCCAGAACTCGATAGGGTTGTAATGGCAAAGTTGATACTCTCTTTTCGTTCATCTGTTTTCTCTTTATCTTCATTAATATCTTGAGAGTCTAAAGTTCTCTCGTCATGCCGGACTTGATCCGGCATCCAGAAGTCATATGATACTGATAATATTCTGGATTCCTGCTTTCGCAGGAATGACGGGACGTAATTTGTGATTCTAATAATTTCAACAAGTTAGAAGAACTTTAGACTTTCCAGTTAATATGTAGTGGTCCGGAAAAATCCCGGAACTTTTCTTCAGGGTTGTATGTAAAGAAACTTACTGTGAGTTTCAAGTTTCTTAGGAGCTTTTTGAAAAGCGAAACTGTTACAAAAATACCTTATTCACGAGACATGTCAGGAACGGAAGACATATGAACGGAACTTTGTCTCCGCCTCCACTCGTTGAACCACGGTACAAGCCCCTGCCGAAGGCCCAAGAGGATAATCACCAAAACAACCCCATATATGATCAGATGCAGACCGGGAAGTCCTGCAAGATGGATCCTCAATATTTCACCAAAGGGCACAAGGATCAACGGTCCAATAACAGGGCCCCATAAGGTACCTATTCCACCCACAACGGTCAAAAGTATTACAATGATCGCTTCAAAAGGTTCCACATATTCAGGGCTCACAAATCTGTAATACTGTGCCCAGAATGTTCCGGCAAATGACGTAAGAACCGCACTGATTGAAAATGCTATCAGCTTATAACGAATCACATCCACACCACAAGCCGCAGCCACTCTCTCGTTCTCATGAATGGCAAAGGAATACATCCCGATCTTGGTGGTAATGATATGTTTTGCCAAAAAAAGTATGCCTACCACCATCCCGAGGATGATAAAGTAGAATGTGATCTTGCTTTGGAATTGAAAATAGAATGGATGGGTACCTCTATAGATGAGTAAGAGGCCCTCAGTGGAATCGCCAATGGGAAATGAATGCAATGCAAAAAGAATAATTGTACTTACGATTAACGTGAAAATGGCGAAACTCAGTATGGGAAGAGCAACGCGAAAACAACACCAGCCAATACTCAGGGCCAACAAGAAGGCTACTAATGCACCCGCTATCATACCAAACCATGGACTTATGTTCAAGTAGATCCAGAGAATTGACGACACATAAGCGCCGCAGCTGAAAAAAACGGCATGCATGAGGCTGAATAATCCGGGCAAGGCAGATATATTCCAGGCAGAACACAGATATATTGTGACAAGCAAGTAAATCATGATGCTCAACCATGTACGGCTGAGAAAGAAGGGCAAGGCGATCATGATGATACAAATAAGCCCCAATAATAAAGGGATTCGATGATGTATCTGCATTGAATCACGTTCCTCTCATCAAGCCTTGGGGCCTGATAATCAAAATGATGAGCAACACTGCATAAGGGATTATTAACGCCAGAGCCGGTCCGAAGAGCAGACCACTTACAGCTCTGACAGCACCGATTATGAATCCTGCGATTAAGGCTCCTGCAAAGTTTCCCATACCTCCTACGATCACGATGATCAAGGCAAAAAGGGTGAAGTCCAGTCCCTTCTGAGGACTCACATTCCACCAGGGAGCAACCAATGAAGCGGATACTCCTATAAGGACAAAAGCAAGTCCAAAGACAATCATCCTCAACCTCGATACATTGATACCCATGAGACTGGCTGCTTCCGGGTCTTCACTCACAGCACGAATCGCCCGGCCGAAATCCGTCGATCGAAGCATAAAGAAACATCCCAGTCCTATTACGGTGGAAGCGATGAGGGCTATTACCTGTGGTAATCCCAGCATAATGGAATCGGTGAAATGGACCAGATGAAGAGCAATAAAGCTCCCTGTAAAATGAGGGTCTGACTTAAAAATAACAAGAAGTGTATTCTCTATAATAAGCACAAGGCCTAAAAAAACCTGGAATGTCAATAAGGTTCCTGCACCATGTAATGGCCTGATTACCAATATGTAAACAAGCAGACCAGCACCAAAGAGTATGGGGGCTATGATAA
>JAXHSZ010000373.1:0-4588 GCA_034190725.1 Thermodesulfobacteriota bacterium | reverse complement strand
AGATTGGTCTCAGATACGGCCTCAGAAATTTGCAGAAGTCTTAACGAAAGTCAATCAGGAAAAAGGCGGTAAAGTAATACCAACTGTAAAACTTGCGAAGGCGATAATGAGAACATTGCCGGAGAAGCAACAGTTATCCGGGTATCATATTGAATCCATGTCAGTTGAGATATTTAAATCTTATGATGGACCTATGACACCAAAGGCTATGACAACTCATTTTTTTGAGCAAGCTTCATCCGTCGCGAAATCCCCAATTAAGGACTCAACCGGTCAATCAATTCATGTGGATGATTATTTAGGACCGGAAAACAGTACAAAGAGGCGAATAGCTTTAATGGCTCTTGATCGAATAGCCAGAAAAATTAAAAATGCAGACGGTATGAGATCGGTGGATATTTGGAAAAAAATTCTTGGTGAATAAAGATGGATAAAACTGAAAATAATCGTCAATTTCATGTCCTCGATCAAATGCTGAGTATGCATGCAGCGCTTAGAGACAAATATAGAATGAGAGCCCTCCTGCTAAATTTATCATTGTTGTTAGCCTCTGTTTTTTTGTGTGCTTTTGTGTTTGCTGATAAATCAATTTATTTATGGTTTGGATTGGAACCAAAGGTCGTTAATATATTCATAGGCGCTGCTTCAGTGTTGTGTTTTGCATTTTCACTGATTGAATACCGCGTTGACTGGCAGGGTCAAGCAGCTGTGCACGCTGATGCAGTTAGAAAATTAGCCTCCCTCAAGGCGGATTATAGTGGAGCTTTCTCTAAATATGGAGGCGAAAATGAAGAAGAAAACAAACTGCTTTCGAAAAAATATAATAATGTAATGGGTAGTATAGTAGAAATCCCTGAGGCATCCTTTGCAAATTTAAAGGCTAAACATCTGAGAAAAATATTACTTAGTAAAAGAATAAGCGAGTGTCCAGCTGCTCCTGTTGTTTTATTAAGAACTCAATTGTTGTTAGGTGGCATTTTTAACTCATTTGGTTGTAAGTCTCGTAACAAAAAAAAGGAAAGACCATGACAATTTACTTTAATCAACTGGTCAATAGATACTTAGATGCCAAAGAGTATGTGATTAATAGAGGTTATTCTTGGGAAATTGACTGGCAATGCAACCAGTGCTACGAAAATATAACAGAAACTGTCTTTCTGCGCGAGACGGCTTGGGTTATTCTTTCTTCTGGTTTTAAAGAAAGCATTATACGTCGTAAATTTCCCATGATCTCTAATGCATTCAAGGACTGGGAGAGCTCATCTGCAATCTGTTCCTCCATAAATATATGCAAGATCAAGGCATTAAATTATTTCAAAAATGTTAAAAAAATAAACGCGATTTGTGAAGTGATTCAATTTGTCGAAAATGAAGGGTTTGGTCAGGTAAAAAAAGAAATAGAAAGTAACGGAATCGATTACCTAAAACGATTACCATACATTGGTCCAATTACCGGGTTACATTTATTGAAAAATTTAGGTTTCCAATTTATTAAACCAGATAGACACTTAACACGTATCGCAAAATCTGCTGGATTCAATAACCCTCAAGAAATGGGCGTAGCGATTAAGAATGCTATGGGTGATAGCTTGGCTGAGATTGACATCGTATTATGGCGTTATTCAACAATAAAAAATGATTATATCAAACATTTCACTTTCGGGAAGAAGCGGGGTCAGTCCTTGAATTAGGACAAACTTACCCTCCTTCAAGGGCTGTACCCAGGGTACTCTTGCAAATCCTTTATTGCGCTCACTACGGGGTTTGTAGGTTATACAGTGAAACGTGTTTAAGGATCAGAGTAATTAGCAGTAATTAGGGACAGGTAATTTATACTTGCATCGGACTCCAATTTATGATACAAACCGAAAACAAAGAAAACAGAGTACTCAAGGAGGAAGATACATGCCAAGAATAGCCAGGATGATCGTCAAGGGAGAAGATATAGTGTATCATATTATTTCCAGAACGGCACTCGATGGATATGTAATCGGGGATATTGAAAAGGAATACTTGCTCAAACTCATCAAGAAACTGAGTTCTGTGTACTTTACTGAAGTACTGGGATTCTGTCTCATGGGAAACCATTTTCATCTTGTGGTGAGGATGCACACAGGGGAAAAGTACTCAGATGACGAAATACAAAGACGGTTTCAGTTGTACTACGGAGATAATAAAAGAGAATTGACTGACGGACAGATCCCCTCCTTCAGAGAAAAGTGGTCAAACTTGTCTGAATATGTCAAGGAAATCAAACAGGGATTCTCCAGATTTTACAACAAACTCCACCACAGAAAAGGATTCTTCTGGTCAGACAGGTTCAAAAGTATCATCGTAGAGAACGGAGAAACCTTGATCAACTGTCTGGCATATATTGATCTCAACCCTATCCGTGCAGGAATATGTGAGAGACCGGAAGAGTATCGCTGGTGTTCTTTGGGATATCACATACAAACCAATAACAATGATAATCTTCTCTCCCTTGACTTCGGTTTACAGGAATTCGGAATAAAAACAGATGATGAGAGAATGAGAAAGTACCGTGAATATGTATACGAGAAGGGATCTCTTTCCGGTATTGAAAAAGAGAGATCAAAAGGTTTCGAGATAAATCGTGTTGACAGGTTCAGATACAGAACCCGGTATTTTACGGACAGTGGGATCATAGGGACCAAGGTATTTGTACAGAGATACTATGAACAGTTCAAGCACCATTTCTCTTCGAAGAATGAAAAAGTCCCAAAAGGGATCAAAGGGTTGGACGGTGTTTATTCCATGAAGTGTCTTTCAGAGAGGTTGTGATCCAAGATAAAAATATTTTTCAAGCGTAAATGACAACAACAGGCATGACAGCTCATCCATTCGACCCACTGAAACCGACTCATCCAATCCAATTTTCAGAAATATTCTTTACAAAACCCATAGATGTTGGTAGGCTAACGTCAAGGCGGCTCAGTCCAATGTTTTAATAGCTTTTCTTTAAAATCCGGCTACTTTGCAACACAAACAAAACCTTTAGTCTTTTCATCAAGCGTAGGGAAACCTCCTTTGGGTTACAGCGGGTTGTGGCTTTCTTATGCTTTTACCCCATTTTCAGAGACTTGCAAATCCTTTATTGCGCTCACTGCGGGGTTTGTAAGTTAGATGCAAATAACAAAATGGAGGGAAAAAATGAAACAGATAACAGCAACAGATGTCCTTGCATTGTCAATACCTGAAAGAATTCAGCTAGTAGAGGACATTTGGGATACTATTGCCTATGAACCGGAGGCGATAGAATTAACAGAGGAGGAAAAAAAGATAATTGATAAACGATTGGAGGCTTACCATAGAAATCCTGATTCGGGTTCTCCATGGGAAGATGTTTACAAAAAGATAGTGGCTAAGCAGTGAAATACAAAGTTAAAATCAGACCTGAAGCCGAAAATGACTTGAAGGAAGCGTTTTCTTGGTATGAAGATAAAAGGCTGGGGTTGGGATATGACTTCTTGCTGCAGGTCGATGCGGGCCTTAAGTTCATAGAGAGAAATCCAGAAGTCCATTCGTAGGAATATAAAGGAACAAGAAAACACCTCATCAAGAGGTTTCCATAAAAAATCATTTATCTTGTTGAAAAACAAAAAATAATAGTCCTTGCTGTAATTCATGGCAGGAGAAGCCCTGCTTTAATAAAAAAGAGGATAGAGGGCATCTAATCGGGTAATAAATAATCACCCATAGCTCTTTGAAAAGCCGAAGGTGATCGTTTGGATCGGGCGATTCCATGACGTGCCCCATGCTCACTCCTCCGTTCGGACTCATCGTGTCATGAGAACTCATAGAGGCTCCTTTCCTAACTCTGCCTGGCGACTGGGCCTTGTATGCTGTTTCTGTTCCCCGGATCAGGTCCGGGGCAGGCTTAGCTCGCGGTTTTGCACTCCGGCTTCCGAAAGCCTGTCTCTCACGATTCCGCCCTTACCTTCAGTGAGTATTTATGTTATGTCTCACGACATTACAGGGTTCACATTCAGGGGACTTACACCCCATAAGCTCATGCCCATGCCGGGCGTACCACCAGCCAGTTCACTTGACCGCCAAAAAGCATGGCGGCAAGTGACCGGCACGTTGGGCTGTAACAGCATACATTTTGACTTTCTGCTCTGAACTAGGACAATTCAAAACATGTTTTCAAGATTAAAACAAATAATAAAGCAGCCATGTATAGCTGTTGACCTCGGCACGGCCAATACTCGTATCTATTCCTCTGAGTTTGGGCAAATAAGAGAAAAAACGTCGTTCATTCCACAAGTAACTGACAGCAATACGTCTGTTGTCTCAGATGAGTATTTGTCCTACCTCAATAGCAAGCTCGTTGCCATGCCTCTTCGCGGAGGCGTGATTGTCGATCTCAAAAAGGCTATTACCCTTCTCCAGCCCTTACTAAGAGAAACTAAAAAAGTGTTGCGGCATCCAATAGCTCTGGCTTCGGCACCAACAGACACTTCGGATAAAGAACGCGAACTGCTCGCTAGGGCAGTTCGCCATGCTGGCGCATCACATGTAGCGATTGTTCCAGAGGTCTGGGCGGCCGCAATCGGGGCCGGAATAG
>JAXHSZ010000372.1:0-5169 GCA_034190725.1 Thermodesulfobacteriota bacterium | reverse complement strand
AATCAGTATCTCAAAAGGAAAACGTGTTAAAAGTTAGAATCCATCCAGAAAAAAGATATTTTTAGCAAGTCAGTACGGGAAGATTATAATCATATGAATATATTGGGCATTTAAGGATACATTGTAATGTGCCCTGAATCTGAATCTGAAGCGAGATTCCGAAAAAAGCCATTTATGGATGGGCATGAGTGAATAACAATTGCCGCCTAATGAGGCATTACCCAAGGGAGGTCAAGATGATAATGCCACTCATGGGAATTCGTGTGCTGGAATGTGCAGCCTGGCACAATGGCCCGGCAGCCGGCTATATGTTGGGAGACCTTGGAGCAGATGTAATCAAGATAGAAGAGCCTGAGCGCGGTGACGCTACGAGAGGTGTAAGCGCTCTTTGGGGGACACCCATGATGTTCCAAGGAAGAGTGCTTTTGTCAGAGCTTACCAATCGCAACAAGAGGGGGATTACCCTGAATTTGAAGACACAAAAGGGGAAAGAGATACTTTACAGGCTTGTGGAGAAGGCAGATGTGTTCATTACCAATTACTCGAAGCGTGTGATAGATGATCTCAAGTTCGATTATGATACCTTGAAACATTATAATCAAAAGTTGATTTATGCAATTAACTACGGTTACGGATCAAAAGGGATATGGGCAACAAAACGAGCTTTCGATCCTATTGCTCAAGCTCTTTCTGGTGCCATGTGGGCTGCGGGAGATCGTGATTCACACGAACCCACCCAACTGATGGGAGGTTATTTTGATCAGCTGGGAGCTACCATGCTCGCTTACGGAATATTAGCGGCTCTCGTTGTTCGTGAGAGGCAGGGAATAGGACAGGTTGTTGAAACTTCACTTTTGGCAGGAGCCATTCATCAGCAGGCAATGGCTGTTACTGCAGTTCTGATGATGGAACGAGTTATCGCTCGGCATTCGCAAAAGAGAGCTCGACAACCCCTGGCCAACCATTATCGCTGTGCAGATAACAAGTGGATACTCATCGCCGAGATACAGTCGGATAGGTATTGGAAGGATTTTTGCCAGGCTATAGAACATCCTGATCTGGAAAAGGATGAACGGTTCAATGATGTCAGCAAACGGAGGGCCAACTACGCTGAGCTTATTCGTATTTTGGATGATGTTTTTGTCACCAAGACAAGAGACGAGTGGGTGACGAAATTTTTAAAGGAAAGCTGGGAATTTGCCTTTGCCCCAGTCTATGACTTTGCAGAGGCAGCAAAAAGCGAGCCGGTTCTTGCCAATGAATATGTGGTTGAATTTGATCATCCTGCCTTTGGCAAGACAAAACAGGTGAATTGTCCTGTAAAATTCAGTGAATCAGAAACAGGGATAAAACATGAGGCACCTGAGTTGGGTCAGCATACGGAAGAGGTGCTTCTTGAGATGGATTTTTCCTGGGATGATATTTCTCAATTAAGGGCCGAAGGGATAATTTAAGGTATATAGATTTTCAGATATTAAATCATAAGGTCAGAGGAAGAAATTAGAGTACGTTATACATTATAGTACATCGTCGAGGATTCCAACCGATAATGCAATAAAATTTGGCATATGGAAATCTATTGAAAATCTTATTTTTCATATCTGATATCAAATGATTGAAGAGGGCAACCAGTGAATGAGGCGTTAGAGGGAATTCGTGCGCTTGAATGGAGCGTCGCTCATGTGGGGCCAAATACAGGGGCTATACTTGGAGACCTCGGAGCCGAGGTGATCAAAATAGAACAACGAATTACCGGTGAACCGGCCAGAGGCTTTGTAACTATTTGGGGCAGTCCGGTGGAACTGCCTGGAGGACGAAATATCCTCTTTGAGTATGCCAATCGCAACAAAAAGAGCATCACCGTGGATGTGACCAAAGAAAAGGGCAAGGAACTCATCTACAGGCTGGTGGAGAAAGCGGATATATTTCTTACGAACTACCGTAGAAAAGTAGGTACCAGATTGGGATTAGATTACAAGACACTGTCCCAATACAATCCTCGGCTGATCTATGCCGGAGCGTCCGGCTTTGGGCTAAAAGGCCCGGATTCTGGAAAAGGGGCTTTCGATACAGTCGGACAAGCCCGTTCGGGAATAATGAATAATATTGTGGGAGAGCAAGAGTCCGATCTCCCACCGATGCAAATAGGGGGTGCCGTCTGCGATCAATTGACGTCCATCATGTTGGTCAATGGCATTCTGACTGCCCTCATCGCAAGGGACAGACTGGGAATAGGGCAAGAAGTCCACACATCTATGCTGGGAAGCATGATTAACTTTCAAGCTTTTACGGTAAATCTGTCTCTTTTACGCGGAAGAGAGCCGGTAAAGGTCCCCAGAACGAGTGCATTGAATCCCATAGCAAACTACTACAAATGTGGTGACGGCAAGTGGCTGATCATGCTTATTGTCCAGCCTGATGAGTCCTGGCATGATTTCTGCCAGGCATTCAACATCCCGGAGATAGAAAATGATCCCAGGTTCGATACGACACAGAACAGGCGTAAAAATCGGAGAGAGCTCATCTCTATCCTGGATACGATCTTCGCCACCAAACCCAGAGAAGAATGGCTCAAAGTATTAGAAGATAATGATTTTCCTTGTGCCCCTATTAATACTATTTCCGAGCTGGCAGATGACCCTCAAGTAATAGCCAACGAATATATTACTGATTTCAATCACCCTGTTATCGGCCTGATTAAGCTGACCGGCTTTCCCATCACCTTTGAAAAGACTCCGGCTACCATCAAGAGTGGAGCCCCTGAACTCGGTCAACACACCGAGGAAGTTCTTTTGGAGATTGGTGATTATACCTGGGATGATATCACGGAACTCAAAGAACAAGAGGTGATTTAATGAAAAAGCTGAAGAACAAAACAGTGTCGTGAACATTGACCGAAATTCAAATGTATTGGAGGTGATATATGAGAACGGGATCAACTGTTATTTTGCAAACATGATTCATTTTCAAATCAGGTTAAGCCCCATTAGTGGATGGTAGAATGCCACCAGCATTGGGCTTTCAGTTTCTTATAATTGAGGATCTGTTATGAAATAGGCATTGCATATGAGCATTCAGATTCAGGTCGGATTTGTACAATCCGAAAACCCGAAATCGGAGGAAATGTTGAACCTATTTAGAGGATTTTTGTTTGAGTATTGTGCAATGATGGCCTGGAGATAAAATGCACGGATGTGATATCTGCTTCATGACGGATATTGAGGAGGAAACAAGGTGAAGTTACCGTTAGAAGGGATTCGCGTTTTGGATCTTACGACAATGATGAATGGTCCATCCGGCGGTTATCAATTGGCAGATTTAGGTGCTGAAGTGATCAAGATAGAGATGCCGGTCCGTGGTGACGCGGCACGAGGGGCTCAGAGTATATTTGGCACAGCAACGGACGTCCAGGGACTCAATATGCTTTTTGACATGGTAAATCGGGGGAAAAGGAGTCTGACATTAGACCTTAGTAAACAAGAGGGTAAGGAAGTATTGTATCGGCTGGTGGAGAAGTCGGATGTATTTCTTACCAACTATCGCAAAGACCAACTTATCAGCAAAGGGATAGACTTCGACACCTTGTCTCAATACAATACCCAACTTGTCTTCGCCTCAACTACAGGTTATGGGTCCCGCGGTCCCGATATGGACATGCGTGCGTATGATCCTGCAGTGCAAGCATATTCCGGTCTGATGACTACGATTGGAGAGCGTCATATGCCCCCTGTGATTGCAATGGGTGCTCTCCTGGATCAGTTAGGGGGGACAATGCTGGCTTACAGTGTGGTCATTGCTCTTCTCGTTCGAGAACGCCTGGGCATAGGGCAAGAGGTAGAAACCTCAATGTTGGGAAATGCAGTTCACTTGCAATATCTTAATATGAATTCCTATCTTTTGCGGGGCCGACCGCTGGCAAGACCCATCAGAGAAAAGGCGAGAAACCCACTTACAATCCATTACCAGTGCAGTGACGATAAATGGATCATGTTGTCTGAAATGCAGTCTGATCGATACTGGGAGCAGTTTTGTACAGCAATTGGGAGAGAAGAATTAACAAATGATTCCAAATTTAATACAGCTCTGAAGAGGAGAGAGACTTGTAAGGAACTGATTTCTATTCTAGATGAGATCTTTGCCACCAAAACCAGGGATGAGTGGTTGAAAATATTCAATGAAAAGTGTCCTTTCGCCTATGCCCCGGTTCACACTATTGGTGAAGCTGCGGAGAGTGATCAGGTAAAAGAAAACGAATATATTGTTGATGCAAACCATCCTATTCTGGGGAGAATGAGGCAGACAGGTATTCCCTTTAGATTCAGCAAAACTCCGGGACAGGTGAGGTGCGGAGGTCCGGAGCTGGGTCAGCATACAGAGGAAGTTCTTTTGGAATTTGGTTACAGTTGGGATGAGATTTCTAATCTAAAAGAAGAGGAGGTAATTTAGAGTGTACACAAAATTTCGTGAGATATATAAAGAACGCCATGAATATGCCAAATCTTTTCCTGGTAAAGGGGTAATAGGTTATATGTGCACCTTAGCCCCTGAAGAAGTTATTTATGCCGCAGGATTTCTTCCTGTTCGTGTTGTAGGTGGACATGAACCTCAGACCATTGCCGACATATATGTCCCATCTATATTCTGTTCTTACTGCCGAGATGTACTCGCCCAGGGATTGCAGGGTCATTATGATTATTTAAAGGGATTGGTGCACACCAACAGCTGTGAGAAGATCAGAAGTGCCCTGGAGAGCTGGGAACGTCATGTACCTGGTACAAAAACGTACTTCCTCTGGATGCCCCAAGTGGTGACCCACAAGGGGACAAAAGAGACATTCCTTGCCGAGGTTCTTTGGTTCAAACAACAATTGGAAAACGATTTGAAAGTGACAATCACGGAAGGTAATCTGGCTGAGGCTATTAATGTGTACAATGAAAATCGCAGACTCATGAAGCAGGTATATGAATTGACTCGAAAAGTTCCTTCTCCTCTCTCAGGAGAAGAGTTCGTGAGCATGGTATTGGCCAATCAGGTAATGGATAAGGCTGTGGCTAACCAGGACCGTGATTTGGTTAACGTCAGCTATTCGACCGGTTTGGACACTTATTATTCTGAAACAGATCCGATAAGGTGCCGAACCTCCGGTAAAAAGCTTCGTCTCAGCTTGTG
>JAXHSZ010000371.1:0-19675 GCA_034190725.1 Thermodesulfobacteriota bacterium | reverse complement strand
CATCCATCTGACAATGTCGATGGTAGTTTCTCCATCCTCTGACGACCGACGATAACTTTTCAGCCTTTACTTTTGCACCATAAGTAGAGTTATTGACGATGAATTTTACTATGGTATAAGAAGGGTGATTCATACGTATTCCCCAATTTGTTTCAAATTTATGAAATCACAGCCATAGGTGTGATTGGAAAAGATCATTTTGTAAAGCCTGATGAATTCTCCCCGGAAGCCTTCAAGAACTGCTTCAGTGCCATTATTGAATTCTTCCGTTTAATGCTGAAGAAAAAGCCGGATTATAAGTACGCTATCTTTGGGATGAATTATCTCCCTCCTGCCGCTTCATCTCAGGTTCATCCTCATATCCAAATATATATGAGTAAAACTCCTTTCACGTATGTTGACTGGATGATAAAGGAAAGTGAAAGATATATGGAAAGAACTTCTAAAAACTTTTGGCAGGACTTAATAGAAACGGAGAAGGAACTTGACGAGAGATATGTAGGCAAGACAGGAAATATTGAATGGATGGCTTCATTTTCGCCAATGGCGAATAGCGAGTTTTTAGGGATAGTGCCTGAAAAGTCAAATTTCTTTGAATATGACGATAAAGACTTGGATGGTATTACTGATGGACTGACAAGGATACTCTCCTTCTATAAAAAGGAGCTTAAAATGGGTTCCTTTAACTATATATTATATTCAGGTCCCTTGGGTGAGAACAGCAAAAGCTTCCGGTCCAATGTGAAGATAGTAACCAGGCCCAATTTTAACACTAATTATATAAGCGATATTCATATAGCGCCAATTTTTTATTATGAGAATTGGTTTGCCCATGTGCCGGAGAGCCTTGCAAAGCAGTTACAGGCATATTTCTAAAAGTATTATACCTTTCTCCTCGCCATGGATGCAGCGAGTTTGACGGCATTCTTCAGGCTCGCCGCATTTGCATTGCCTGTACCGGCAATATCATACGCAGTGCCATGATCTACGGATGTCCTTATGATGGGCAGTCCCAAGGTTATGTTGACTGCATCTTGAAAACTCAATAGTTTCAATGGAATCAATGCCTGATCGTGGTACATGCACACGACAGCATCGTAATCTCCTTGAGCTGTGAAGTAAAAAAGCGTATCCGAAGGGAGAGGGCCTGAAGCATCAATTCCCATGTTTCTGGCTTTTTCCACTGCCGGGAAGATAATTCTTTGCTCCTCGTCACCGAATACACCACCTTCGCCACCATGAGGATTTAATGAAGCCACGGCAATCCTTGGCTTTTGTATGGCAAAATATTTCTTTAAAGAATGATCCGTAATGTTGATCGTAGAAAAGATCTTTTGGACATCCAAAAGATCTGCCACATCCTTGAGCCTGCAGTGAGTTGTCACAAGTGCAACCTTCAGTTTTTCTCCTGCAAGCATCATGACAAAGTCTTTTGTGTTGGTCAATTCTGCAAAGAGTTCGGTGTGTCCGGCATAGGTGTAACCGGCCTTATGCATTAATTCCTTATTTATGGGAGCAGTAGTTATGGCTGCAATCTGGCCGTTCAGTGCAAGTCTCGTCCCAAAACTGATATAATCCACAACTGCTTTTCCATACCTCTCATCAGATCTGCCGGGCACCAATGTATTCATATCGATATGAGAAAGGTTCAATATGTGAATAAAACCCACTTGATATTTTTCATCTTTAATACCTTCAGTTACTTGTATACGAATGTCCACTCCAAGATTATTTGCGGTCTTTGAGATAACCCCGCTGTCTCCTAGAATGAGGGGCGTACAAACTTTAAAGAGTTCCGGATCGGCCAAGGCTTTGACAATTATTTCCGGCCCTACTCCTGCAGGGTCTCCCATTGTAATTCCAATCACAGGGAGTTCCATCTGTCTGACTTCATGCCTCCGTTTAAAGAATAGAGAATGGAAACCTGTGATCAATATGTGGTTTCAGAAAAATACTGCAACTGAGGTTCAATAGTGTCTCTCCTGAAATGAGTCTTTTAGCAGGTCAGGGAAAATGTAGATTTGAGCTGCAGGAATACATTTGGTGTTTTGAGGATTGTAATGTAACCGCTGTTGAAGCTTGCTGATAGCATTTTATCCTATAATATTAAAAGAATACGAATTTCGTACTTCAGATACAGTTTTACCGTAATGCGTTTTATTTTCAATGAATCGCACCACTTGAAACTGACAACCGACACCACCAGATGCTACACATCAACCCATTTCACCAGGAGATCCGTATTCTCTCTGCTACTCCTATACTTGTTGTAAGGTGAATCCCAATCCGGATAGCCGATGGCTATGCCGATGACTAACTTTTTAGATTCAGGGATATTTAACCGTTGTCTCACCAGGTCCGGATATCTCACTGCAGCCGCTTCAATGCATGTACCAAGTTGATAGTCCGTGGCAAGCAGACATATGTTTTGGATAATTATTCCCACATCCAGAACAGAATAGACACCCAACTCCTTTTCCACATAGATATAAATCACATTCGGGGCACCAAAGAACTTGAACATATTCATATAATGCTGATTTCTTTTCTCCGTGTCTCCTCTTCCGATTGAAAGGACTTCAAAAAGTCCCCTCCCCACATTTTTATATCTCCCCATATACAGATCTGGCCATTCTTCCGGCATCTCGATATCGGGATGATCTGGCTCTTCGTTAATGCACTTCACCATAAACTCTTCACCGAGATTCTTTACTGTTTCACCGCCAACAATTGTGAATTCCCATGGCTGGGTATTGCCCCACGAAGGAGCCCAAAGGGCATCTTCCATTATTTTAGTTAAAGTCTCTCTTGGCACCGGATCAGGTTTAAATGCTCTAATACTCTGTCTTTTCCTTATGGCATCCTTCAAATCCATCTTTATCCTCCTCATTCATAAACAACACACTTTTCACAGCTTCCTTTGCTTGAGTTCATTCCATTTAATAAAATCTATGAGGAATCATGACATAACGATCTCCGTTCCTATTCCCACATCTGTAAACACTTCAAGTAAGAGGGCATGTTTTAGTCTGCCGTCTATAATATGGGTCTTGATGACACCTTCACTCAACGCCTCAATGCAGCAGTTCACTTTAGGTATCATTCCCCCGGATATTACTCCCGCTTCCATATATTTTCTCACACCTCTGACATTTATGGTTGAGATGAGATGTTCATGCTCGTCTCTCAGACCTTCAACATCCGTCAGGAGAATCAGTTTTTCAGCCCTGAGAGCAGAAGCGATCTTTCCTGCAACTAAGTCGGCATTTATATTGTACGTTTCTCCTTTACTCCCTATTCCAACGGGTGCAATGACTGGGATGAACTTGTCTTTATCCAAAGCTTCTATAATATTCGGTTGAATGGATTCCACCTCCCCGACCATCCCTATATCTATAATCTCAGGAGCATCCGTACCTTCCTTCTCCCTCTTTATGCCTAATTTTTTTGCTTTGATCAACTGCCCGTCCTTGCCACTGAGTCCCACAGCCTGACCGCCATGATGATTGATGAGCCCTACTATTTCTTTGTTTACCTTTCCCACGAGTACCATCTCCACCACATCCATAGTCTCAAGATCGGTAACCCTCATCCCATCAACAAATCTGGAGGTTTTTCCCATCTTTTCTAAGACCCGACCGATCTGAGGTCCTCCACCATGCACAATGACCGGATTGAGACCTACATACTTCATTAAGATGACATCAAGGGCAAAGTCCACTTTAAGATCGTCATCAACCATTGCATGCCCACCGTATTTTATAACAATGGTCTTGTTATAGAACCTTCGTATGTATGGAAGGGCTTCTATCAATACTTCCGCTTTATCTATCAATTGTTTCATGGATGACCTTCATGGAAGGGCTTTCTGTCTGAAATGCATGTCCTGATTACAGAATATACCTACTCAGATCCTCGTCTTTGACGAAATCTGCCAACTTCTCTTTCACATATTTTGCATCTATGACGATCTTTTTTTCGTTTAAGTCCGGGGCATCAAAGGAAATTTCGTCCAGCAACTTTTCCATTATTGTGTGCAGTCTTCTTGCACCGATATTCTCTGTTCTTTCATTCACCATTGTAGCGATTTCTGCAATCTCACCAATTGCCCCCTTTTTATATACTATATTTAATCCCTCAGTCTTCATCAATTCCGTATACTGCTTCACAAGTGCGTTTTGGGGCTCGGTCAGAATGCGTATGAACTCTTCCTTACCAAGAGAATCCAACTCCACACGGATGGGAAACCGTCCCTGAAGTTCAGGAATGAGATCGGACGGTTTAGAGATATGAAATGCACCCGCGGCAATGAAAAGTATATGATCAGTCTTCACCATCCCATACTTTGTGGTTACAGTCGTACCTTCCACAATGGGCAATATATCTCTCTGAACACCTTCTCTGGAAACGTCGGGGCCATGAGCGGATTCTCTGCCTGCAACCTTGTCAATCTCGTCTATGAATATTATTCCCGATTGTTCAACTCTCTTTATGGCAAATTTAGTGACTTTCTCCATATCAATTAACTTCTGTTCTTCTTCCTGAGAAATGATATTCAAAGCCTCCGAGACCTTTAAACGCCTCCTTTCCGTCTGTGTGGGGAAAAGGTTGCTGAAGACATCCTTTATATTAATATCCATCTCTTCCATGCCATATGCGGAAAAGACTTCAATGACAGGCATATTTCTATGGCTGACTTCCAAATCCACCACCCGCTCATCCATCTTTCCTTCTTTCAATAGAACTCTCAACTTTTCTCGTGTACTGCTTTCTTCACCCTTGTTTTCGCTCTCTGATCCTTCTGCGGATTCATCCTCTTGTCCTGTCTGACTTTTCTTTAATGGCAGTAATAAGTCCAATACCCTCTCTTCTGCAATTTCTTTTGCTTTGGTGCGAACGTTCTCTCTCTCCTCGTTCTTTACCATATTTACGGCCAGTTCCGTGAGATCTCGAATCATGGATTCCACGTCTCTTCCCACATATCCGACCTCTGTAAACTTTGATGCCTCCACTTTGAGGAATGGTGATTGGGCAAGTTTGGCAAGCCTTCTGGCAATCTCCGTCTTACCGACCCCTGTGGGGCCGATCATAATGATGTTCTTCGGAGCGATTTCATCTCTGAGATCCTCCGGAACTTGCTGCCTTCTCCATCTGTTCCGCAATGCAATGGCAACCGCCCTCTTTGCGTTTTTCTGTCCTATTATGTACTTATCCAACTCAGAAACTATTTCTCTTGGTGTAAAAACTGACATCAATCCTCCTTAGACCGGATGAATAACCACTTCAATCTTCATAGTTCTTCAATGTAGATTCTATCATTGGTATATATGCAGATATCTGCAGCGATCATCATAGATTCTTCGATTATACTTTTTGCGTCCAGATTGGAATGTTTGACGAGAGCTTTAGCGGAAGCCAGAGCATATGCTCCACCAGAGCCTAGTGCAATTGCCTCTTCATCGGGTTCAATCACATCTCCATTGCCCGATATAATAAAAGTATGCTCTTTATCAACCACGATGAGCAGCGCTTCCAATCTCCGCAGCATTCTATCCGTTCTCCAGTCCTTGGCCAACTCAACGGCAGCTCTGGTCAGGTTGCCGTGATACTGCTCCAATTTCCCTTCAAACTTCTCAAATAGAGTAAAGGCATCTGCTGTTGCACCGGCAAATCCGGCAATCACTGTTCCATTGTACAGACGCCTCACCTTTTTTGCACCATGTTTCATAATGGTATCGCTGAAAGTCACCTGACCGTCACCACCAACGGCAACCTTCCCTTTATGCCTTACACATAGGATAGTGGTCCCCTTAAACATAGTTATCCTTTCAAATAGAGATTTTCAATAACCTTATGATATTGAGTTACAATGAAACATAAAAAATTGTACTCCCTTACTCTTTGTTACCAACTGCTTTGCTTCTGGGATGAGCTTTATCGTAAATTTCCATCAGTTTGTCAATACTTATGTGAGTATATTTTTGAGTGGTCGCCAGACTTTCATGCCCTAATAGCTCCTGAATCGCTCGCAGATCGGCTCCGGCGTCCAAGAGATGGGTGGCAAAGGTATGGCGGATGGAGTGTGGGCTGATGTCTCTCATCACACCGCTTTCAAAGGAATATTTCTTTACGATCCTGCCGACACTTCTGGAAGTCAACCTCCCACCTCTGGAATTGAGAAACACTGGATTACCATTTACTTCTGACTGGGCCTTTTTTCTCAACATGTTGATATCTTTAAGATACTCTTTTAATGCTTCAATAGCTTTTCTGCCGATGGGGACAATCCTCTCCTTCTTTCCCTTGCCTCTCACCTTCACGATACCGAGATTGAAATCCAAATCGTCAATATTCAGACCCACCAGCTCACTCACCCTGATTCCGCAGGAATATAAAACTTCCAGGATCGCCCTGTCTCTGAGGCCCAAAATGGTTGAAACACTTGGCTTCTCCACTAATCTGAACATCTCGTCCACAGGCAGGAAGGTGGGGATGTGCTTTTCCTGTTTGGGTGTGAAGATCACTGCAGCAGGATTTATTGAAAGGCCTTTGTCCCTGATTAAAAACTTGAAAAAAGACCGGAGAGAAGCCAGTTTTCTGCCAATAGAGGTCTTTTTATTTCTCGTATACAACTCTCCTAAATACGCCCGTATGACAATGTGATCTATTTTTGTCACATCTATCTTTTCATCGCTCTCTCCGATACAGAGTCTCTGGTCTTTTAAAAACTTTAAAAATTGTCTTAAATCACTCATGTAGTTGCGATGAGTATTTTCCGAAACATTCTTTTCTATTCTGAGATATGTTGAAAAGCTCTGTATTAAATCTTCCATCCGTCAATGTCGTAGTAATTGTTTGAGTGATTGGTAATGTATTTAGTGTCTGAACGAAAACTAGGATTTTTCGTCAAGGTCAAGGATGATAAAAATTTTAACCGCAGGAATACATTAAGTATTTTGAGGATTAAAATTTTTATCTGACGTAGAGATTGGCGAAAAAGACAGTTTTCGTTCGGACACTACTTAAGCCAAGTGAGTCATGTTGCAGCACATAGGAGAAAGCACAAGTCCTTTTTTATGGGTTGCTATGCCCGTTCTTCTTCAGAAAGTTACGGTGAATCCAATTCATCCTAATAATAACTAAGATAATACGTTTGGTCAAGTTGTCATTCAAAATTATTGAAATATCCCTGTAATTCTTCCTTTGGAATCGAATGCACACCCTTCACCTTGAAGCAATCTTGCTTTAAGATGTATGCCTCCTTGTGCTGAGTACCCCCCAAACCCACCATCTCCCCTCATAACACGGTGGCAGGGTACGACTATTGGAAACGGATTCTGAGCAAGAGCATTTCCAACAGCTCTGGAAGACCGTGGGTTTCCCATTTTTTTACTCACCCATCCATACGTACGTATCTCACCATATGGAATAGATCCTGTTATCTCCCAGACTTTCCTTTGAAACTGAGTATGATGAGAGAAATCAAGTGGATACTGAAAACACACCTTTTCTCCGGAAAAGTATCTCTGGATGTCCGCTTCTATCTTTCTGAAACAAGAAGTATCAGCTATTATCTTTGAATACATTGAAAGAATAAGGGATTCAGCCTCTTCTTCTGTCTTCAAAAATGGGATTACTCCTCTCAGTTTTTCTTCTTGCCCCACAAGACCACAAAAACCCATTCGGGTGTTGAATATGGTATACTTCATATGCCCTGTTCCAATTTTGGATTTTCTTCGATGTGTATTCACCGTCCCTTAATTCCTGCGGATCCTTTCTCTCACTATTTTCACCAAAGAATACGATTCCTCACTTCTGAGAAGGTATGAACAAAGAAAAAAGATGAATATTCCTAATATGACGCTACATCCAAGTGTAAATATTCTCTCACGAATTCCAGACATCACCTCCCATTGTATTTTGTGATAAAAGAGATGAACGATACAACCCATTGCCAATGAGGAAATGGCGATTTTAGAGACCGATAGCAGGATTCTTCTTATTCCTAAGCCACCAAGTCTCCTTCTCAAGATTATCAATAAAATTATCAGATTCACCGCAGATGAAATGGAAGTGGCCAATGCCAGTCCCCCATGTTGTAATCCCAGAGGGAAAGCCAAAATGATGCTGAAGATGATGTTGACAAGAATGGTCACCAATGCAACCTTTACAGGTGTTTTTGTATCTTGCATGGAATAGAATGTGGGGAGGATTATCCTGGTCCCCGCGATTGCCCACAGACCAAGGGAATAATAAAGAAGAGCACTTGCAGTGAAAAATGTGGCATCGTAGTTGAATTCTCCCCTCTGAAACAGGATGTTGATGACAGGAAACCGCAGGACGATCAATCCGACCATTGCAGGGATTGTCACAAAGAAGACCAGTCTTAAAGCGAAGGAGAGGGTATCCTTTAACTCTTGAAAATCTTTTCCGGCCGCATACCGGGACATGGTCGGTAACACGGCCGTTCCCACAGCCACTGCAAAAATCCCAAGGGGAAACTCAATGAGTCTGATTGCATAGTAAAGATAAGAAACGCTTCCTTCAGGCAGGAATGATGCAAGAATGGTGCTGATGAGTATGTTCAATTGATATACGGCAGCACCAAAGATGGCTGGAAGCATAAGTATACCAATCCTCTTTATGGCTGGATGAGAGAATGTAAAATTCAGTCTGAACTTGATTCCTTGGTTTCTGAGAAATGGAAACTGAAAAACAAGCTGAAATATTCCTCCTATGATTACTCCAATGGCAAGGCTGAGCACCGGTTGGTTGAAATGGGAGGAGAAGTATAAAACAACGACAATCATTGAGATGTTGAGTAATATGGGTGAAAGAGCGGGCCCGGCAAAATGTCTGAGTGAATTGAGTATTCCCATGCAAAGAGCAATGATCCCTATAAAGAATATGTATGGGAACATTATCCTGGTCATGAGGATGGTCAATTGCATCTTATCAGGGTCACGGATGAATCCGGGAGCGATGATCCTGACAATCAGAGGAGAACATACTACTCCCAGTATCGATACCACCACCAGAATCATCGAAAGGAGAGTAAAGGATATGTAGGCCAGCTCAATTGCATCCCGTTTCGACTTCCTCATGAGATATTCCGTAAAAACAGGGACAAACGAGACTGTCAATGATCCTTCAGCAAACAGTCTTCGAAGGAGGTTGGGTATTCGAAACGCTACAAAGAAGGCATCCGCAGAGAGGGTTGCACCAAAATAATTGGCAATGACCACATCCCTTATGAAACCTAAAATCCTGCTGAACAGTGTCGAGGCTCCTACTACTCCGGCTGCTTTTGCTATTTTTCTATTTTCAGGCATATCCTATACACCATACAAACTCAGTTCGCTCTGCTCACAATCCACATGTTGGAACTCTGAAATGATACGAATACTTCATTCTCGAAAAAACTCTCAAAACTTCAATGGAGTTACAATTCATATCTGTAATTCCTGAAGAAAAAAGAATATTTACCCACAAAAAAACCGGCATACACTTTTTTGCCGGTAAAGGATCGGTAATAGATAGCAATAAAAAAGGAATTATTCAGATCATCACCAAATTATCAATGGGATAAAGGAAAGAATATGATTACACCTTCTGTTCGAAAAAAGGAAGACTCCACTAAAAAAGACTCATGGTACATAAATGAAATAACACAAATATTCCTTGAAACACAAAGGCCTCTGCATCGACGGTTGATGAAATAATTGAATTCTTCACAGAGCTTTATAGGTCATAATCTTCCAAGATCTTTCCCGATCGAGCCTTATCAACCACCTCGTCAAATTCCGGACCAAGGTCAGCTCCCAGTTGCTGGGCTCTCTTCTTTGCCCAAAGACCGACATTTCGGGAATCCTTATAAAATTCATCCCCTTGGGGTTTGTTGGTACTGAACTCAGCCAGTCTGTCTCCCTCAGACCTGTGATATGCAAATCTGGATAACAAACGGTTCAGGTCATCACTTCCACAATTTTTACACTGTAAAGTGTCTGCCTCAGAAAATTTTAATACCAGAAAACTCATCATTCTTTGGCATTGATTACATTGGTATTCATAAATAGGCATGCGCACCCCCCATACTGTCCTGCGAATTTGACATGAGAAACTTGCACACTGGAAAGATAGGCCTCCATGCATGACAGTTCTAGCTCATTAAATTCATAATTTCATAAAAAATACAGCAATTTGGGTTTATTGTCAAGAGATTTTGTGATCTACTTTTCCCTTGACATATCCGAGATATCTGATAGCTTTCGTAGAGATAAAAACTCATAATCTGATTATCCCACCTCTCAGCAGGGCAAGTCTTTTGAATGTTCATTGAACTCATTCTAGGAGAGGCAAAGCATACAACTTAGGTTGAAGAAAAAGCGCCGTTTAGTTTATAATCAGTAACCAATATCAGGAGGAGAAAGGAAATGCTCAGCAGTAGACTTTTTTGGATAACAATTGTTTTGATACTCATTTTGGGAGGTGCATGGTTTCTGATTGAAGGGGATCTTACTCCACCGAATATTACCTTAGAAAAAACGATACACTACATTGGCCATGAAAAGGAAATTGAGTTTTTTGTGGATGATCCGAAGAGTGGCGCCAAATTTGTTCACATAGTTGTTCAGCAAGAAGAAATGAAAAAAGATGTTTCTACATTTGACTTTCCCGAAAAGGGCATACTGAGAAAAGACGTGAAATTTAATATAAAACCAAAATCACTCGGACTGAAAGACGGAAAAGCAATTCTGATCATTTCAGCTGTGGACCATTCTTTGTTTCAGAACGAAGTAACCCTGGAAAAAGAGATCTTCATCGATACGCATCCACCGCAAATACAGATGAGAAGTTTAAACCACTATATCAGTGTCGGAGGCAGTTGCCTGGTTGTTTATGATGTTTCAAAAGACACATTGAAAAGCGGAGTTTTGGTGAAGGATCTTTTTTTCCGGGGATATCCCCTCAATGAAGATGGAATGTATGGTGCTTACTTTGCTTTACCCTGGGATGCATCTCCTGCGACCCCAGTTGTTCTCACCGCGTATGATCAGGCTGGTAATGCGGCTACAGTGTCGTTTCCTCACAGAATCCTTAAGAGGGAGTTTAGGAAAGTACGGATGAATATCTCAGATAATTTCTTAAGAGGGAAGATGCCGGAATTCAGACACAAGCACGGCAACCCACAAGACAGCGACCTGGATATATATTTGAGAATAAATAACCAGTTACGCAAAGGAAACAATATCAAGATCAAAACAATTTGTGACAAATCCCATGCCGAAAAGTTATGGGAAGGGTCCTTTTTAAGGATGAAAGGTTCGCCAAAGGCCCAATTTGCTGACAGGAGAACATACTATCACAAAGGGAAAGCCATCGATAAACAAGTGCATCTCGGAGTTGATATAGCAGCATTGAAACGATTTCCGGTGAAAGCGGCCAATAGCGGTATTATAATTCTTTCTGATTATTTAGGGATTTACGGAAATACAATACTCATTGATCATGGTCAGGGGTTATTCAGCATGTATTCCCATCTGAGCAGTTTTAAGGTAAAACACGGTGTGAAAGTAAAGAAAGGGGATATTATCGGCAATACCGGTACTACAGGATTGGCTGGGGGAGATCACCTTCACTTCAGCATGATCGTCCAGGGAACCTACGTTGATCCCAAGGAATGGTGGGACCCACACTGGATAAAGGATAATATAACCCTTAAATTAATACCCAATCAATCAAACTAGCGCCCAGCCATAAATTTTAACACAGATTTTCGTATCAAATGTTTACGGTTGCTCAATGTTTTCCTACAATTGCAGTTTGGTTTTATATTTAAGATCGTCTGATCTGTGTTCATTATTCCGATAAAAAAATCCTCTGCAATCCAGCTATCATAAAAGAATGAAAGGAGAGTTGATATATGGTTAAAGCCAAAGACATTATGACGAAAGAGGTCATTACCGCCTCTCCTGAAATGGAGATTGCAGAGGCGGCAAAAATGTTGTTGGATAATTCTATTAATGGAATGCCCGTCATTGATGAATCAGGGGATCTCACAGGGATCATCTGCCAGAGTGATTTAATCGTTCAACAAAAACAATTACCTGTGCCGTCCGTCTTTACTCTTTTAGATGGTGTAATACCGCTCATTTCTCCCAAGAATCTTGAAAGAGGCGTTCAAAAAATAGTTGCGACCACAGTGGCCCAAGCCATGACATCTGATCCTTTAACCATTCATACTGAAAGCTCAATTGAAGAAATCGCTAAATTAATGGTGGACAAGAAGATTCATACCCTCCCGGTTGTGAAAAAGGGGAAATTAGTTGGCATTGTAGGTAAAGAAGATGTTCTTCGTACTCTTCTACCAGAAAAGCTATAGGTGCCAGCATATAAAATATAATTGGTTTGTCCGTCGGAATCCTCAACAACGCACAAAAAGCTTTCACTTATGGCAAACCCATATTGGAGACAAAAAGAAAACATCTTATTTTGATAGCAGGACATGTCCATAAACGAAGAGAAAAAGATTCGGGAAAAGTTGATCAGTGTGTATGAAACTCTATTACCACTTGAGAAGACACTTCTGCATCTGTGCTCTGTCATCTATGAACCCACAAACAGAACAGCAATATTCAAATGCCTTCGCAGAACCAGTATTACCTTCCCTGAGGAGAGAATCACCACTCCCAATTCCCTGGAACCTTATTTGAAAAGACTACAGGAATTAAATTTATTAGACGGGCACTTTCAATGTCATAATCTCTTTGTGGAAATAGCCACAAGACAAGCGGTGAATAGTGATCATTTATTTCAATTCAAAGACATCCTTGAACATCTGGAAGAAAAATCAGCCTGGTCAGGCAGACAGATGTCCGGAGATTTTTGTCTTTTATGCAGGAAGATCATATCAGGGCCTGCACTCAAGATTACAATGGGTTTTCTTTGCCTTTCATGTGTCGGTTCTCAATTCAGAACGTTCCATGAAAAAGAGGAGTTCAAGGGATGGACAATTTCACAATTCAGAGAAGCCCTGTCACCTCAAAGTGGTATAGGTCCACGATTGATGGTTCTTCGGAAGTTTAAAGAGGTCTACAGTATTATCTCTGAAGAGAATCTTTTGGAAATTCATGAGCTTTTAGCCTCTCTTGTTCGTAATTTGGGATATATTAAATCGCACCCGCTTTCATATGACGTTCGCCAGGCCGCATATGATGCATGCCTCACCATTGGCCGGGAAATCCTGCCATTATTGCTTGATATGTGCGAATCTGAACCTTGGCAATACTATGCAAACATACTCGTGGTTGCCGGTTTAATTGACCAGGACAATAACGATGTGCAAGCATTATTGAAACAGGGTTCCCAGGATTCCAGACCGGAGGTAAGAAAACGTCTGATATTTGCACTTTTGCCTTGCAAGTCTCCTTTTGCAAAGAAAATGTTCCAGACCCTGACACTTGACCGAGACCCTTCTGTAAGAGATTTTGTCAGGGAGATCATGGAACGAAAGAGAGCTGCATTCATTGTCGACCGACAAGAGATGGAAGCGCCTGTATTACTGGGATATTACGAAGCTCTGGCTCAATCTGTACAGAAGGAAATACCTTTGGCCTTCTCCCATTATTATGGTGACGGACTTTCCGGCAACTCCTCAAGATATTCAACACTTTTAATGAGAGATCTTCGCATAGCATTCCATACACAAAATTTCGATCTCTATAATACACGCTATCAGCAGATATTGTCTCGTCGCTTGGGAGTGAATGCCCAATATGATCCAATCGTCCGCATATGTAACAATCCTTTCGGCAAAGATTGGTTTTCCCAACTGCCTGCGGAAATTCAGGCTTATGCCCTTTATGAGATATTCTATCATGCCATACTGTATAATGAACCCGACAGTGAGGCGCTGACCTTTGCTCTTGATAAAAAATTCCAAAACACTGTTCCTGAATACGAAAGACATGGTTTTTACAACCTGTTCGTTTCTAGGCTCATCATGGCTGGTCGACTGCATGAGGGACGAAAGGTGACCTCTCAGATATACGGGTCCGAATACAATAGTGGTTTCATCGCATGGATATCTTTTATTGAGGGAAAGAATGATGAAGCTCTCTTATTGTTTGAATCTGATCTCAAGGAACTTCGGAAGAGAAGAGGAAAAAGAACAGGCTATTTTGACGGCATGAGCGGTCTGTTTTATATCCTGGCTTTATTGAAATCCCAGGACTATTCTCTTCTACAAAAGGCTGAAAAACTTATAGACCAGGCCCTCTCATGTGGATACGGGGACGACAATCTTTCTTCGGCATATTCAGCGTTAAAAGCTGTTACGTATATCCAAAATTGTGAACTGGATACAGCCCGATTACTTCTTGAATCAAATACATGTGAAAACAACATCGCCCTTATATTTACAGCCTTAGCTTCTTACTGGATTGACAACGCGCTTAGCGAGAAAACAGTCTTTGCAGTAAAGGAACTCTTTGAAAAAGCGGAAGATACGGGCTTACAATGGATGGCCATGGAATGCGCCGAGTTGTTGTTCAGAACAGGACAAGATGCCGTTATCTACAGGAAACATGTGGATAAGATTAAGGCAGAGACCGGGATGGAGTCCTTTGTATCATCCATTCAGGTCGAAGAGCCCTGGCGAAAAAGCCTGCGGACCCTTATCAATACGGCTTCTTCCTTTCACCCAGCAACCTCAAAAATCGCTGAAAAGAGACTGGTTTGGCTTATTGATCATCGTGATGCCGGTATTCAGTTGTATCCAAAGGAGCAGAAACTCACAGCCAGAGGGACTTGGACCCAGGGCCGTTCAGTAGCTCTCAGCAGGTTGTATAGCGGTGAGAAGTTAGAGTATATCACCAAGCAGGATCATGTGATTCGAACAACCATAGAAAAGGATGCCGGCTTCTATTGTCACCCTCCATATCGTTTTAACTGGGAAAAGACCCTTCCTGCACTGGCGGGCCACCCGTTACTGTTTCTCCGGGAATCTCCCACCACATCGGTAGAGGTGATAAAAGGAGAACCCGAGGTCATTGTTGATCAGGGTAAATCCGGCTTCAATATCCAATTTTCGCCATGCGTTTCCGACGAACCTGTTGTTTTGGTGCAGGAAACTCCCACGCATTTCAAAGTAATAAAGCTTTCCGATGATCACAAGCGTATAGCGAGGATATTGGGAGATGAAGGTCTTCAAATACCATTTGATGCTAAAAAAGATGTAATGGAGGCCATTTCTCATATTTCTTCACTTATAACGGTACATTCTACCATTCTAGGAAAATCAGAGGGTGTTGAGGAAATGGAAGCTGATCCAACTCCATGCGTGCATCTGCTTCCATCCGGCTCCGGGTTCAGGCTGGAGATGTTTGTAAAACCTTTTTCCAAAGCAGGACCGTATCTCAAACCAGGTGTGGGAGTGGAAAACATTATCGCGGAGATTGACGGGAAACGAATTCAGGCCAAAAGGAACTTGGATCTCGAAGAGGAGAAGGCTATGGTGGTTGAGGCAGGTTGCCCGACCATTTCTGTGTTTACGGAAACCGACCGTCGATGGTTTCTCGATGATCCGGAAGACTGTTTAGAAGCTCTCCTTGACCTTAAAACCTTACAAAATAAGGGAGAAGTCAAAGTTGAATGGCCGGAAGGTGAAAAGCTGAAAGTTCCTCACCAGGCATCCTTTGAGCATCTTCGCTTAAAGATCCACAGCAAGACAGACTGGATTGAGGTGAGCGGCAGATTGAAACTTGATGAGAACCTCGTCATCGAGATGAGGCAGCTCATGGAACTGGTTCAAAAAACCGACAACCGATTCATCCCCCTGGAGGACGGTCATTTTATCGCCCTCACTCAGGAGTTTCGCAGACGTTTGGAGGAATTTAATCTATTTTCCGAACGACGGGGTAAAGCCGTTCGCTTTCATCCACTTGCAGCTCTGGCCATAGAGGATTTCATCGATAAAGTCCCTGATATCGATGCTGATGAGACCTGGAAGTTACGGCTGAAGCAGATTAAAAAAACATTAGATCTTGCTCCGTCTGTTCCTTCTACACTGAAAGCCAAACTCCGTGATTATCAGGTGGAGGGCTATCGATGGCTTGCTCGGCTTGCACACATGGGGGTGGGGGCATGTCTTGCAGACGATATGGGATTGGGCAAAACGCTTCAGGCATTGGCAGTCATTCTTGATAGAGCCCCCCAGGGGCCTACCCTGGTGGTTTCGCCCGCATCGGTCGTGATGAACTGGGTTGCAGAAGCCAACCGATTCGCTCCTACTCTGAATGTAACGGTTTTTGGTGGAAATAACAGAGAAGATCTTGTGAAAAATATGAAAAGTCTGGATGTGCTTATTATGAGTTACGGCCTCTTGCAGCAAGAAGAGGAATTACTCGCTTCTCGTGAATGGCACACCATAGTTCTGGATGAGGGCCAAGCCATAAAAAATATCACCACCAAACGGTCTCAAGCGGCCATGAACCTTCAAGGTGTTTTTAAATTTATTACAACCGGCACCCCCATTGAGAATCATCTTCATGAATTCTTCACCCTGTTCAATTTCATAAATCCAGGACTTTTGGGTTCCCGTAAACAGTTTAATGAACGCTTTGCCATTCCTATTGAAAGACACAATAATGGAAAGACAAAGAGACAGCTTCAAAAACTGATTCGGCCCTTTATTCTTCGACGAATCAAGTCCCAGGTTCTTGACGAGTTGCCGCCAAAAACAGAGATAATTCTCCATGTGGAAATGACACAGGAAGAAGCAGCCTTTTATGAAGCTTTGAGACGACGGGCTGTGGAAAAATTGGAACAGGAAGAAGGAACTGCAGGCCAGAGACACATCAGAATCCTGGCAGAAATAATGAAATTGCGCAGAGCCTGTTGTCATCCCAGATTGGTGGTGCCGGAGAGCGATCTGCCCAGTTCTAAACTCAACCTCTTTGCTGAAACAGTGGCGGAACTTCTGGAAAATAGGCATAAGGTCTTGATATTCAGTCAGTTTGTGGGGCATTTGACCCTCATACGGGAATTTCTCCACAGGAAGAAGATCGATTATCGATATCTCGATGGCCGCACACCTCTTAAAGAACGAAAAAAACAGGTGGATGATTTTCAAGCAGGTAGAGGAGACCTTTTTTTAATCAGCCTGAAGGCGGGCGGCCTGGGATTGAATCTCACTGCAGCCGATTATGTGATCCACATGGATCCCTGGTGGAATCCGGCAGTGGAAGATCAGGCATCGGACAGGGTCCACCGCATTGGGCAAAAGCATCCGGTTACAATCTACCGCTTGGTAACGAGAAACACCATTGAGGAAAAGATTGTAAAACTGCATCAAGAAAAACGGGATCTGGCCGATAGTCTTTTGGACGGCAGTGATATGAGTGGGAAGATATCTGCTGAAGAACTGCTTCAACTGATCCGAGAGCAATGAATTCAGATATCAATTCACGTTTCACAGTTTACAGTCAACTGTGAATTGGGAACCGTAAACTGTGAACTGATAGGTGTCCTTTCTTCTTGCCCACAATAATATAATCTGGTATAAGAATGACACCTATGGAAGCTTGGAGTTATAAGAAGTATACGTAACCGTTCACGGTTTTCAGATTACAGTTCACAGTGAGCGACTGACAAAGAATAGAAAACAATAGGTATGGACGCTGAATTGAGAATTCATGTTTGTATTCAACGTAACGTTAAGATACTTTTAAAAGAAATTCAAAGAAACTAACTTAAAACTGAAATCAGTGTCAATTGGATTTTTAGGTGCTTACTGAATTCAGCAATAAAAACCGTAAACTGATAACTGCTAACCGTGAACGGTTATAAGAAAACAAAGTAAGCAGCCGGAAAGAGGTGAACTTGGGGAACCACATAAGTCGAAGTTTTTTGGATTGTCATACAAAAGAAAGAGGGAGGGTATTCAATGAACGAAAGCAATGAAGAGAGAACGCGAGCAGGCATGATCCTGGAGAAATCGTTTGTAATCATTGTTCGAGAAATCGTTCGACTCATTGTGTTATGCTTGTGGTGCATCATCGGCTTCTTTTTCTGGGTTCCCCTGCTCTTGCGAATGGTTGCATACTTTACGTGGAGTATCGCCGTGTCCTCATTCACTGGAGTGAGCATGGCAAAAGGTCAAAAGGGTCTGGACAGAGCAATCAGATTTTATGCTTTAGGATTTAAAAATATAAATTACGCAGTCACTCACGGCTCCGTTGCCGATGAGTCAGCTCCTTCCTTTCGGGCTGGGTTCCTTTCAGGTATTTTACCTGATCTTGCATTTACAGTACTTTTTTGGGTAGTATTAGGTTTGATATACGGTATTATAATGATTGACATACCCCAAATTTCCACATTCATAGCTGATCTTATTGATTTCATAAAAACATATTTTTCAGAGCAAGTTGAATGAAAAGGGGCTCCTTGTCGATGTTCTCATGAGTTCTCATCCATAAACGCTATTTTAAAATCTTGTGTATGACCTTTATGTAAAGGCACAGAGTAATGTGCCCCTTCATACCCAATGTATTCCTTCAGTGAGATTCTTTGCCTGTAATTATCTTTAAAATTAGGGAGCATGCCATAGCTCATAAGAGTGTTTTCATTCACTCCCTTGTGATTTTATGGTGTATTCAGAGTGTTTGCCTATGAGTCTGGGGTGTACCATTTTACGTTTCATTCTGACTTTCCAAATGTCTCATGAGACATAATTGTCTCAAATGAGATTTAAGACACTTGCTCCTTTCCCCTGAATCTCGTTCACACAGTTGTATCAAAACTCATCACTTTACAACTGGCCTTTCACTGTGCTACATTTCTTTTTAGCTGTCTTTCTACTTGCGACCCCATGAAGATCTGTCCCACCTGTATGTAAGCAAATACACTCATGACATCTACTGACTCAAAGAATAAATAATTGAAATATATTCATCAGCATATCAACATGTTATATTGTTCTATATCATACAAATAGGATTGTATCATTACTGTCTCTTTTTTAATATGTCGAAAGGCAAAAAAACCTCCATCTTATATTGATAACTATTTAAAATTAAAACAATTTAATGCCAACCTCATTGCATATTTATTTTGGCATGTATCTTGATAATAAAAGCAAATACTACTCAAAAGTTATTTTTCTTTCCTACTATTTATTTTGTACTCAAGATTAATGAAGTCAAAGAATTTATGGGTTCTTCCATTTCTCAGATCCTTTGATCTATCGTCTTGTTATCTCAAAGTATTTTTTCCCATCCAAATTTAGTGGTATATCTTCCCAAAGAGGGAAAATGTATGAACTGCTCACTGACTATTGGTCGCGAATGATTCAATCGTAGATTTTTATATCTATCAAGTAAGTAAAAACCGCCGGATGAGCCATTTTGGGATGAAACCTTTTACGAGGATAAAGCCCTTGTTCCCTGCTGAATAGATTAAATATGAGAGTATTTCGGTCAACTCTTTTTCAAATATCATGAAATCTGAAGACAATGGAGGTCTGTATGAAGCCCTATGAGTTTGTTTTCTATGTGGTATTATTCCTCCTCTTCTTATGGGGCTCCATCAGTTCGACAAGAAACGTCTGGTCTCTTGAGGTGGTTGATCACAGCCTTTATGCTGAACTGCTCAAAAAATATGTAAAAGATGGCGTTGT
>JAXHSZ010000370.1:10077-27738 GCA_034190725.1 Thermodesulfobacteriota bacterium | reverse complement strand
GTATTTACTGAGCTTGGTAAAGAATCTGCCTCCATTTGGTATGAAATGTTGTGACAGTTCATAAGCATTGTCATTCAAAGATATCGGTCCTTCACAGTCCGTATTGAATTGTCTTCCCTTCATAGAAAGGCCTCTATCTCATCATTCAAACACAAGCCATGCTCCAGTGTTTCATTTTGCATGAATAATCTTTTATTCTCAAGTTTTATCCTGCCATCAGCAAAGGCTTTTATTGTTTGAACTAAAAGGGGCAGCTCTCTCATAAATCCATGCTTCCTGATTTCCATAAAAAGTTGATTTTTTTCCCCATCCTTCTCTATAATCTGAGTGAGACTTGTCGTCTTCAGTCTTCTATACAGATCATTCCACAGTTCATCGAATAAATGTCCCCTGATTGGGAATGTACAATACGTCACAGGAGGTCCTTGATCCAGATGACTCGTAACAAGATGCATCATCACACCAGTTGTATTCGCTTTTGAATCAATGAGCTTCCATATAACCTCCTGCCAGGTGCCTGAGGGTCCACCTGGAGCTGCTGGATGAAGGTTGATCATGTTGAACTTTTCGCACATATCACCACTCACAATTAACATGTACCCTGCGAGAACAATAAGATCAGAATTATAGTTTCTCAGTCTTTTCATAATTTCAGTATCATAATCCCTCCTCCAAAGATGAAAAGTTGCAAAGTCTTTTTTCCCTCTCAGTCTCATATCTGATTTAAAATCCCTCGATGAATAGCTGATCAGGTTTATACCATAATCTTTCACCATCTTTATAAATGAATCGCTTTCTCTGTCTTCTCCCAGGACTCTATTGCAAAACACAAAGGATATATCAGCCTTTATCGCTCCTCTCCTTATTTCTTTATACACCGAATTGAACAAGTCCCTTGCGGCTTTATCACGACCGGTAGAAAACCACCCTATATTCATAACCATGATCCCTTTTTTACAAAGTATTCAATGTAATGTCAAGATTATTCAGCCTATTATAAACATAGATTGACTATTTTCAGGAGATGTGATAAATTTTAATATAAGACATTAAGAAATCAAGATGAATTGCCGAAATGTTCTTTAAGTGCTTGCACAGAAACATGTTGGCTTACAAGCGTTTGGATTTCAGTCGGATTTTACTGTTCTCATAAAGCAAAACTACATAAATAGGACGACTATTTTGAGGATTTTACCATTAAAGGAATAGACAAAGATGACATGAAGATGAGAGGAGAAAATGGTAAGATTTTTCTGTACCAATCCTCAGTCCAATATAGAACAAAGGAGCCTACAGAGAACCATGTTATGCTGTAAACGAAGAGGCTTTTTTTATCTCTCTTTGATGATATTTTTTTGTGGGTGCGCTACTATGAACATTCCTGACAAAAATAGCGCTCCGACTTCACCTATTCATGACAAAAAAATCGAAGTAAAAAAGGCCCATTCGTTGGGTTATTATCACTTTACTCTCGCTCGCCTTTACGAAAACAAAGGAAAGATGGATGCTGCCATAGAGGAATACAAACTTGCTCTTGCTTACGATGAAAAATCCCCCAGTTTAAAAACAAGTCTGGCATCTGCATACGCCAAGAAAAGACTTTTACATGAAGCGATTCAACAATGTCAAAGTGCTATCATTACTCATCCGGAGTATCTGCCGGCTCGTCTCCTTCTTGGGGGGCTGTATTCCAGCATTGGTGATGATAAGGCGGCCATCATGGAGTATGAAGCTGTCATTGAGATCGATCCTACAAAAAAAGAGCCTTATCTTTTCTTGGGTGCTTTATACTCCAAAACGAAAGAATACCAGAAATCCATTGCTTCCTTAAAGAAACTGGTAGAGATCGATCCGAATTCAGGAATGGCTTATTACTATTTGGGAAAAGTCTACACAGAAATGGAACGTTTTGGGGATGCAGCGGAGCATTACCAAAAAGCTTTGGAGAGAAGGCCCCGTTTTCGCAATGTTATGATTGAACTTGGAGCAACGTATGAGCTGCAAGGAGAGAATAAAAAAGCGATTGACTTATATAATGATTTATTGAATCTTCATCCATACGACACTTCTGCATTGAACAACCTTGGACACTTGTATATTAAAGAAAAAGAATTGGACAAAGCCCTCGAACAGTTTGAGAAACTGAGGAAATTTGGTGTTAACAATATACACATTCAAATCAAGATTGGATTGATTCACTTCGAACAGAGGAGATATGAAAAAGCAATAGAAGAGTTCAATCGTATTCTATCAACTGATCCGGGGTTTTACAAAGCCCAATATTACCTCGCTGCAGCTCATGAGGAAAAAGGAAATCTGGAAAGAGCAATTACAGAGTTTAAAAAGATCCCCTTGAAATCAGAATTTTTCCCCAATTCTCAGATACATATTGCATTTATCCTTGACAAACAAAATAATCGGAAAGAAGCTATGGCCATCATACAAGAAGCCATAGAAAAAAATAAAGATGCCCCTGAATTATATAGATTCTTGGCCTCACTTTATGAAAAGGAAAAAGACTATGAAAAAGGAATACAATTACTGAAGAAAGCCCTCAAGATTTTACCAAACGATATCGACCTCCGCTTCGACCTGGGAATCATTTATGACAAAGCAGGGGATCCTGATAAGGGCATAGAAGAGATGAAAAGTGTCCTGAAATTGGACCCAAAAAACGCCGGTGCCATGAACTATATCGGATATACTTACGCTGATAAAGGGATATATCTCGATAAGGCTGAGAGCTTAATAAAAGAAGCATTAAAGTTACGGCCAAATGACGGTTATATCACAGACAGTCTTGGCTGGGTTTATTACAAAAAGGGGATGATAGATGAGGCAATAAAGGAGTTGGAGACGGCCATTCGTCTAGCCCCGGAAGATCCAATTATTGCTGAACACCTCGGTGATGCCTATCTAAAGGGTGGAAAAAAGGAGAAGGCCATAAAGATGTACGAGAGAGCTTTAAAACTGGACCCGGAAAAGAAGGTACTGACGGAAAAGATCAATCTATTAAAAGAAAAGAAGCTCCCATAAAGTAAGGTTCGATGCCACAAAAGTTTAATTGCGATACCCTTTCAAAGACTTCTATAATCTATATACTTTTTATTCTCCTCTCATTTGTCTTTGGTTGTTCCGGGTTAAAACCATCCAAATCCCACACAGTATCAATAGATCTCCATGACAATATTTTGGAAAGGGTAAAGGCAAGAGAAAAGGAGATCCAAAATCTCAAGGGCATAGCGAAAATAAGGGTCTTTGATAAGAATGGGAATTACTCATTTAAAGAGATTATTATTGTCGAAAGACCATCTTCATTACGTATGGAAACACTTGGCTTTTTCGGTCAGCCATTCTTTTATCTTGTCGCAAAAGACGATCATCTCTCCATCTTATCCGTGAAGGAGAATAGACTCTATAGAGGTGAAGCAAACTCTAAAAACCTGTCTCTTCTGCTTCCCTTTTATTTACAATCAAATGATCTCTTTTCAGTCCTTCTCAGCAAAACCCCATTGATAGCATATTCAGAAACAGACGCCAGATTTATGATGGAAAAAAATCAATATCTCATTAAACTTGAACAGAAAGAAACAAATTCAAGGCAAATGATCTGGGTAGATTCCTCTGATTTTGTTGTATTACGGAGCGAGGCCTATAATTCTATGGGAAATCTCGTCTTTTTAATACAATTTGATAACTATAAGACAGTAAATTCCACATTGTTTCCACTGTCAACCGATATTTCTCTCCCTCTCACTTCAACAAAAATACATATTGATTACAGTGAGCTTGAAGTAAACACCAGTCTGAGTCACGACACCTTTCATCTGCATACACCGCCTGGCACAGAAGTAGTGGATCTGGATTGAAGGATCTTTTTAGAGGAATGAATGAAGCATATCAGTTCAGTGTTTGAAGATGCGTTCATAGAAATTGGTTGTGATTTTCTGTTAAAAGAACGACTTGTTTCAAAAGTTTGGAAAGAGGTGGTCGGGGAATACATCGCTCAACAGACTCAGATAGAAAGTGTTCGAGGAAACAAAATCTTTGTGAAGGTTTCCTCGCATATATGGGTGTCTGAATTGACCTCTATGAAAGGAATGATCATAGAGCGTATGAGAAAAAGGCTCAAAAAGAAAGAGATAGAAGAAATCCATTTTGTTCAAGGGGAAATAGACACTTCCCATGATCCCATTCTTGAACCTGCCGATGAAAAAATTCATGATAAGGAGATATGCGAGGATTATCAAACAGACACAAGAAAGGACCTGCTTCAGATAAAAGATCCTGAAATCCGAGAGACTCTTTCTCGCATCATGCATAAACACAGTCAACTCAGGAAAAATCGAGGAGATCAGATGTGAGGATCATGCACGAAAAGAGGCTTTACTATCTTCAATCCTCCCCCCCCGCCTTTTGAGGCTTCTACAAGAACACGTTTTCCTTCAGAGTCTGCTCCTGAATACACGATTTGCAACTTCTTCACTTCAAGGTTGGATTCTTTCAACTCGTTCATCAAATCACTTAATCTGAGAGCAGGGAAGATCAGAAACACCTTTCCTTTGGGTCTCAGTAAGTAACTTGAAATCTTCAATACATCCCCGATAGAACACTGGATTTCATTGCACGCAATAGCCTTTTGAGGGTGAGGGCTAATCCGCCCACTGTTTACCCTTCTATAGGGTGGATTGCTCAAAACATTATCAAAAGACTCTGCTGAAAACAGATCTTTAAGATTTCTGATATCTTCCCTGATGACGATAATTCTCCCGAAGAAATTATTTAGTGCAACGCTCCTCTTTGCCATCTCAGCCAGGTCTTTTTGTATCTCAACACCGACTATCTTTTTCATTTGAGTTTTGTGTGCCATTAAAATGGGTAGTATTCCACATCCTGTACCGAGATCGATAATGGAATCTCCTTGTGGAATATCGACAAAGTCTGCGAGCAGTATGGAATCATTCGAAAACCGATACCCATCCCGCTTTTGGAGTATCTTTAAATTACCCTCTAATAAGTCGTCAAGGGTTTCATCTTCATGAATAAATTGATTCTGTTTCATTATTTGAATGAAGTAAGGAAGTGGGCTACAAACTGGATACTCTCCCTTGGATATTGTTAAAAACCAATCCACAGAGGAGTTTGGGATAGAAAAATGTGGACTTCTGCGGCATTCTTACATTGGCACAACCGGCTTCTTTCACTTGCTTCACTTTGGTTGGATTCATTAAAAAAGCCAACTGATATCTGTCATTTTTCACCATTTCTATGGCTTCATCACCATCTTCCGTAAAATCAACGTTTTTTTGGTATTCCATATTTCGATCATTGATATTGAGTATATGTTTCAATATGAATGTCTGTAGAATGCTCACATCCAATCCCCTGAGAACTGATGGAATATCATCCATCATTCCTGAATTGAGAAGGTCTTTACTCTTCAATGTCAAAAGATTGTAACATCTCGCACCCCCTAAAAAAAGACCAAAAGTTGGTTTTTGCTGCCCTATTCGCTGTAATTGCAAAAATAATTCCTTTCTGACCTGCAGCTCATTGGTGCTATTGAACTCAAACTCCTTCACATGAAAGTATTCCCCAATCTTACTTTTGAAGATGGAAGTGTCAAATCCTTCCAAATTGCGTATAATTCGATGGGTTGGTAATATTACAAGTCCATCATCATTCATATTTGAGAGATACATCATCACATAATTATATGCTTCACTTCCATCAAACTCACTGTCTGTTTTTTTCATCTGGATACTGTAATTGAGAGCTGTCTCATACCTGTGGTGACCGTCTGCAATATAAAGAGAATTTCCCTTTATCTCCTTTGCAACTTTACGGACAATGTCCATATCATTGATCTTCCACAACTGATGTGCTGACCCATTTTCATCAACAAAATTAAAAAAAGGCGGTGTTATTTTTTGTTCTTCCAATACCCCATCGATCTTCTTCTCAGGATCTGAATAGAGAGAGAATATTGGGCTGAGGTTTGCCGTACAGGCTTCCATTAATCGTAACCTATCAGCTTTGGGTCCCTTCATGGTCTTTTCATGGGGCAGCACTATCCCACTATTGAAATCCTCCAATTTTATCAAGGCAAAAAAACCGTTTCTTTTCATTCTGTGTTCTTCTTTCACAAAGAATTCCTGTTGGTAATAATATATGGAGGGCTGAACATCCTCTTTTAAGATACCTTTTCCATACCATTTTTTCAGATAATCGGCTGCCCTTGTATATTTGTTTTTCTCATTACTGTCCTCAGTGAGATCTTTGCCCAAAACCAAACGAATAACATTATAAGGGTGCCTCTTATAAAACCCTTCCTGCTCTCCTTTTGTGATAACATCATACGGTGGTGTAACAACTTGTGATAAATCATTTATCTCCTCTTGATTATAAAAAATCCCCCTAAAGGGGGCCAAGATTGCCATTGTAAATCGTATCTCCTCTTCTTTCTTTTTGTTTTACATACGTTGGGAGATTCTTGCCTGCTGTGAAGCTCATGAAAGAATCTCTCAACTCAGATGATACTCTCTCTTTGGACTAAATAATACTTTCTTCCTTTATATTGAAGGAAGAATTTCTCTCTTTTCTTATCATATTCTACAAATTTTGCCAGCTCATAATAAGAAGGTCTATTGAACCTGGCTTCAAATGTATTGTCCTTGACTGTACAGTATAAAACATTGTCCTTTCCGATCCAAAGGGTGTCCAAATTCAATTCTTCTTGAGTTGCGTCATTCAGGAAAATCTTAAACTCAGAGCAGAAAGACACTCTTTTTACAACAAACGGCGTATCCTCAACTTCGAGATAGCACTTTTGGTCATTGATGCTGAGGAGGTATCTCCCATCGGGTCCCTGTGTAATGTGTTTATTGAAAAAAAGGATTATTTCTTCACGTATCATGGGCGCACCCTTATAATACCAGTCTCCTTCTTTATCAATCCTTATATAACAGGGAGGAATATTTTCCATTTTATTTTATCTTTATTTATATGAAACTTACATCAATATGCTAAAGTTATTTATAAAGATATATGTTTGATGAAAGAAGCCCCAAATGTCAATATTTCAGATTTTCTCAACTCAAAACGGTATGACAATGAAATGCTTTTGTCAAGAAAAATTAGATTGGTTGTGATCCATAATATTATGTTTCTCATCATCCGTAAAAATAAACAAACTTTGATTCTGTCCATCAGGAAATGAGATTTTTTTCAATGTCAAGGAAACGAGGATTTGAACCGCAGGAATACTTTGGATATTTTGAGAGTTACAATCTGAGTTTTACGGAGAGATTAGGATAATAATCAAATTTGGATGGACACGAGACAATTCTCCCCAAAAAAAACGGGCTCCGAAGAGCCCGTAACATATTGATTTTACTGGTGCCTAGGGCCGGGATCGAACCGGCACGGGGTCAAGCCCCGAGGGATTTTAAGTCCCTTGCGTCTACCAATTCCGCCACCCAGGCACCCATATCCAATGGAGAGAAGATCAAATTTCAAGTATTTCATAGCACATGAATAATTTTCCATCCAGAAATGAGAAATCTTGCACATTCAAAGAACACAAGGATCTTAATCACAGAAATACTTTTGATATGGATACGTGCATTGCCATGTACCTCACTCTGAGTTTGACGCAAAGACTGTGAAAAATAGCTGTTAATGGATAAGCATTGATTAATTTTTAGTATTTTTAATATCATTTGTCAACATTTAAATTTCTTTGATATTCATTCTCATGAGAAACCAAGCACAAATGATATATTTTTCCAAAGTCAATGAACACGAAGATGAACAGAAATTTTCAGATACAAGAAGAGCAGGTTGAAACTGAGGAATAGCTTTAAAAAAAGAGTGAGTAATGAGAGTTTTTACTTGACAATAAAGAGTGTGACTGCTATTTTATAAATATTAGCACTCGTTCCAAAAGAGTGCTAACCTTTTAAAATAACTTAACTTTTGAAATAGAGGTTCCAATGGTCGAATCACTTTCGGAGAGAAGTGAAAATATTTTACACGCAGTAATCAGTGAATATATTTTCACAGGTGAAGCAGTAGGCTCCCGTACAATTTCAAAGAAGTACAGTATAGATTTAAGTCCCGCTTCCATAAGGAATGTAATGGCAGATCTAGAAGAATTGGGATTGTTGAATCAACCCCATACATCAGCTGGTAGGATCCCTACAGATGACGGACTTCGTTATTATGTGGATCGCATACTGCAAACAAGAAAGCTTACAAAGGAAGAAAAAGAGACAATAAAAAGCAGATATAAGCCGTCCAACTTCGAGATCATAGACATCATGGAAGAGACGTCAAGACTTCTTTCTATGTTTTCCAGATATGCCGGAGTTATTCTGGCCCCAAAATTTGAGAACATGATTTTTGAGCGGATAGAACTTGTCAAACTTAGAGAAAATCAGATCCTGGCAGTCTTTGTTTCGAAAACCGGTATGATTCAGAATAGAATTATTATAACCGAAGAAGACCTCTCTCAGGATGATCTATACCAGTTTTCAAGGTATCTCAATGAAATTCTTGGTAATCTTACGTTGGAAGAAGCCAAAAAAAAGATAATAGACGAGATGAATAAAGAAAAGAATATGTATGACTGGTTATTATCAAGAGCATTGATGCTCAGTCAAAAGGCATTTAATACAGATATTGAGGACGGGCTTTTTGTTGATGGAAAGTATAATATACTTGAATGTCGTGAATTCTGTGATGTGGAAAAGATGAAATCGATCTTTCGAGCTTTTGAAGAAAAAGGCATATTAGTGAGACTATTAGATCAGGCAATGGAGAGTGATGGAATACAGATCTTCATAGGTACGGAGAACGAGTTTCAGGAGATGCATGATTGCAGTGTAGTGGCATCTCCTTATACCTGGAGAGACAGTACCATTGGTACCCTGGGAGTGATCGGACCAATCAGGATGAATTATTGCGATATTGTTCCGATAGTAGACTATACAGCGAAAACGGTCAGTAGAATCATGGATGCAAGATATTAAAAGCTGGCGAACAGATGCTATTGCATTTAAAATGTAATTGCATGACACCTCTTTTTTGAGAAATAGAGCGACATGAATATTCTTCTTGTGAAATATCCATAGAAGAATGATTAACCCAATCTTCAAGACTGTGTACATACTTATTTTCTGCTCCATTTTTCCAACACTTCAGTATTGTTTCTCCTATTCCATACAACATCTAATGGGTTGTAGAGACTATTTACAATAGTTATAAACATTGTTATGGGTGTCTGATGTCTTTCTTATAATGGTTTAAGAAAGAAAATTTAGAAGTTGACTCTTGAAAAACTATACAATCATCGTTCTTAAAAGGGGGGATTGATGATTAAAAAGGAAACCAATACGTCGAAAAAAGGAATTGAAGTCAAGGTTGCAAATGAATTGCGTCAAGATGAGCAAGAAGAGCTTTTAGAGAGGGAAGAGGATGAAGCGAGAAAGAGCCTCAAGAAGAGCCCTGAAGAAGAGTTGAAGGCTCTCCTTGCGGCCAAGGAGGCGGAGTCAGCAGAGAATTATGACAGGTTACTCCGTACTCAAGCTGAATTTGAGAATTATAAAAAGAGGATTGAGAGAGAAAAAGCAGACACAATAAAGTTCTGCAATGAAGAAATCATAAAAGAGCTTTTACCGGTTATTGACAATCTTGAAATGGCATTAGAGCACAGTGAGAAGTCTGACAATTCAAAATCATTGATTGAAGGTATTGAAATGGTTTTAAGCCAATTCTTAAAGAGCCTGGAAAAGTTTGGTGTCAGTTGTTTTTCCTCTATAGGAGAGCTGTTTGACCCGAATTGTCATGAAGCGATGTCGCAGATTGAAAGTGACAAACATGATGAAAACACCGTAGTCTCAGAATTTCAAAAAGGGTATTATCTCAATGATAGACTTCTCAGGCCGGCAAAAGTGATGGTTGCGAAATTACCGAGTAAATCAAATCCAGAGAACGAACATCCGGCTGATACAGATTTATATAATACAAATTGAAATGAAATAAAAGCCTGTACCAATCAACAAGGGGTACATCAGTAAGTTAGAATAAGGAGGAAGAAATGAGTAAAGTGATAGGGGTTGATCTAGGGACAACAAATTCTTGTGTAGCCATCATGGAGGGTGGAGACCCAAAAGTTCTTACAAATGCTGAGGGCAGTAGAACGACCCCATCTATGGTGGCGTTTACGGACAGCGGAGAAAGGTTGGTGGGTCAGATTGCGAAGCGACAGGCGATAACCAACCCTGAAAATACAGTCTTTGCAGTGAAAAGGCTTATTGGCAGAAAATATGGTTCAAAAGAAGTGCAGAACGATATTCCCAACCTTCCTTACAAGATCTCACAGTCGAATAATGGCGATGCCGAAGTGAATATAAAGGGCAAAGATTATAGCTCAGCAGAGATCTCAGCAATGATACTGCAAAAAATGAAGCAGACTGCCGAGGACTATCTGGGAGAAAAAGTGACGGAGGCAGTAATTACCGTGCCTGCCTATTTCAATGACAGTCAGCGACAGGCCACAAAAGACGCAGGCAGGATTGCAGGGCTCGATGTCTTGAGGATTATAAACGAACCGACCGCAGCATCTCTGGCCTACGGGCTTGATAAAAAGAAGGATGAAAAGATTGCAGTATTTGATCTGGGAGGTGGCACATATGACATATCGATACTGGAGATCGGAGACGGTGTATTTGAAGTAAAGTCAACAAACGGAGACACCCATCTTGGAGGCGAAGACTTTGATCTCAGGATCATTGGTTACCTGGCCGATGAGTTTAAAAAAGACCAGGGAATTGATCTGAGACAGGATAAGATGGCATTGCAGAGGTTGAAAGAGGCAGCAGAAAAGGCGAAACATGAGTTATCCACATCCACGGAAACCGATGTCAACCTCCCCTTTATTACGGCAGACGCTAGCGGGCCTAAACATCTTAACATCAAACTCACCCGGGCAAAGCTGGAGCAACTGGTGGATGATTTGGTGGACAAGCTTGCCCCTCCATGCAATATGGCTTTAAAAGATGCTGGATTAAAGCCTTCTGATATTGATGAGGTAATCTTAGTGGGTGGTATGACCAGAATGCCGAGGGTCCAGCAAAAAGTAAAAGAAATATTTAGCAAAGAGCCTCACAAAGGTGTGAATCCAGATGAAGTGGTTGCCGTTGGAGCAGCTATACAGGCAGGCGTCCTCAAGGGTGATGTGAAGGATGTCCTTCTTCTTGATGTCACGCCGCTTTCCTTAGGCATAGAGACTCTTGGAGGTGTCTCCACAAAACTCATTGAGAAGAACACTACCATTCCAACAAAAAAGAGCCAAATCTTCTCCACTGCAGAGGATAACCAACCGGCTGTAAGTATTCATGTTCTGCAAGGAGAGCGTGAAATGGCACAATACAACAAAACTCTGGGAAGATTCGAATTGGTTGGTATCCCAGCCGCACCAAGGGGAATGCCCCAAATCGAGGTAACCTTTGATATAGACGCCAACGGAATAGTTCATGTATCTGCCAAGGATTTGGGAACAGGGAAAGAACAGTCAATTCAGATTACAGCTTCGAGTGGACTTTCGGAAGAAGAGATACAACAAATGATCAAAGATGCTGAAATCCATTCCGAAGAAGACACAAAAAAGAGAGAACTGGCTGAAGCCAGAAATCAAGCTGATGCTCTGATATACACGACTGAAAAGACGATTAAAGAGCATGGAGATGCTATCGATGCAGCTGAGAAACAGAGCATTGAAGATGCTATAGCAAAAGTGAAGAGGGAGATGGAAGGCTCAGATGCCCAAGCCATAAAAAACAGTTGTGAAGAACTCAGCCAATCATCTCATAAGCTGGCTGAGGCTATGTATGCCAAGGCATCTCAAGCTGGCGGCCCTGATTCTCCAGGACCTGAATCAGCAGAAAGCGCTCAAGGTCCTCCGGATGAAGATGTGGTTGATGCAGACTTTGAAGAAGTAAAGGATGACAAGTAATTTCAACCTGTACAGACAGTACAATTCATCGCGTATCACAACTTACATATTTGCACAGGTTGAATAAATGATGATCAAAGGACGTCTCATTGCACAAATTCGATTACTATCACATATTGGGAATTCATAAAGAAGCCAGTGAAACGGAGATAAAGAAAGCTTATAGAAGACTGGCTCTCAAGTACCACCCGGATACAAATCCAGGAAAGAGAGAATCAGAGGAGAAGTTTAAAAAAGTCTCAGAGGCATACGAAGTCTTAAGTGATTTTAAGAAGAAATCAAACTATGACCGTTCAAGAGATTCCAGGAATAATGGAAAGGGTCATCTCTATGCTAAAGATTCATCTCTTTTTGATGGCTTTTTCCATGACTTTTTCTCAGATTTCAATGATATACAATCTCCTCAGAAAACAAAAATTCAAAAAGGAAAAGATCTCAGATATAACCTCAAGATATCATTAGAGGAAGCTGCTTTTGGTGTGGAAAAGGAGTTACAATTCCTTCGACATGGAGATCAAAGAGCTGTTGTTGTAAGAGTCCCCCCTGGAGTTGAGACGGGAATGAGAGTCTGTCTTCCAGGAGAGGGTGAGGCAGGTCTCAATGGAGGTCTCAGAGGAGATCTCTATGTGGTGATCAATATTGAAGATCATGATCTTTTTCAAAAACAGGGCAATGATATCATATGTGAAGTACGCATTGACTCTTCTTCGGCCACTCATGGCGCAGAAATCATGGTGCCAACTCTGGATGGTGACATCATGATGGAAATTCCTCCTGGAACGCAACCTGGAAAGGTCTTTTGTCTTAAAGGGAGAGGCATCCCATTTCTTCATGGTTTTGAAAGGGGTGATGAATATGTAGTCATATCAATGAATGGCCACACCAATAGCTGAAGGTCCCCTCTCCAGACACTGAATTGAATAGTGATTCCTGTTCTTTCTTATGTAACTGCGGATGCGAGTTTACAATGGAGTAAAAATTTGATTGCCGCCTGTGTGGTCCTTTTAAAAGTTCCTGAAAAAATTAAACGCGAAAAAGCATATTTCTTCAATGTATAATCCTAAAGCAAAGTGCCAGGGTCATTTGTTAAACAAATTACGGATGGTTAATATAATTCAATTGTGAACCTTGAACGATGAACCACTTCAATCAGGCTCAAGAAATCAATCCATACAATCTTCAATGAACCATAAAGCCCCCGAAAGAATTTCATTCAATATACAAAGAGAATTAAAGAGAACTCTCTTCTGTATTGTGATCGCACTTATTTTGCCCTTTGTACATGATGCAAAAGAAGCTCAAGGAAAAGAGACTATAGAAGTGTACTTTAGTCCTCAGGGCAGATGTGAAAAAGCGATAATACAAGAGATTGAAAATGCAAAGGACTCTATTCACATTGCCATGTTCCACTTCACCAACGGACGCATTGCGAGAGCTCTTACCAAGGCTTCCAAAAAAGGGATAGATGTGAAAGTGATTCTGGATAAAGAAAAAGCTTCTGGTTCGTATTCTAAAAGCAAATTTCTTTTAAATAAGGGTTTACACATACAATTCAGGGAAGGGATACAAAGAAGAGGCCGAGATAATAAAATAGGATTAATGCACAATAAATTTGTGATAATTGATGGAAAGATTGTCATCACCGGATCTTACAACTGGACAGCGTCTGCGGAGCTGTGGAATTATGAGAATCTACTAATCATATGGTCTGCAAAAATTGCCAAGCTTTTCGAGATGGAATTCATGAGGTTATGGACGAAAAAATGAGATTCTTCTGGTATATCTCTCTCATACTCATTGTTTCTTTTTTTACAGGCTGTGTTCCTTCTAAAGTAATGAAAGAAGAAGATCTTCGTCAATTTCGAGAAGAGATTTCCAAAAAACGTCTCGAGGAAGAGATTGATGCTCAAAGTTACCACAATGCTGAGCAAGAATACATGGATGGAAAGCTTGATCAAGCCAAAGATGGTTTTGAAGATTTCATATCACGATACCCACTGAGTCATCTTGCTGATGATGCCACCTTCAAGATAGGAGAAATCTATTTCGAAAAAGGTGATTATAATAAGTCTGCTGTCATGTTCCAAAAGATTCTGAGAGATTTCCCTACCAGCCCCCTTTATGGTAAAGCAAGACTACAACTTGCCCGATCCCTCCTGAAATCTGAAAACTTCCAAGATTCAATACAGATACTGAAGAGCGTTGTCTCTGGACAGATGAGCAAAGAGGAAAAGGCTCAAGTTTCTTTTCTCTTCGCCCAAAACTATCATGGACTTGACAGAGACTTAATAGCCATCTCCTGGTATTTGAGAGCATTGGATTTTTTGGACGACGAAGAATCAATACTTGAGATCAGGGATGAGGTAAAGCAGATCATAGAATTTGATCTCATGCGAAACGAGCTTTTCGAAGTTATTTATGTCTATTCAGGAAGGTTTCCCAGCGGTTATGCTTATTTCAAGTTGGCAGAGATGTATTTCATGGAAGGAGAGTTGTTTGAAGCAAGGGAAACTCTTACACACATGCTGAATAGTTATCCAGAACATGAATACAGAGATCAAGCCAATCATCTCATGGACATAATCAATCAAAGACTTGCAATTGATGCTCATGCAATTGGCTGTATTCTTCCCCTTTCTGGAAAGTTTTCAATGTATGGTGAGAAAGCCCTCCTAGGAATAGAGCTGGCTGCCGATGTATTCAACCCCTTCCCTAAGGATTCTCCCATAAAACTGATTATCAAAGACTCCAAAGGAGACCCTGAAGCGGCGGAAATCGCCGTTGAAGAATTGGTCTTTGAGGACAATGTGATCTGTATTATAGGACCATTATTGAGCATAACAGCAGAAGCTGCGGCAAAGGAGGCACAGGCTCTGAGAATTCCTATTATGGTCCTTTCTCAAAAAAGTAATATAACTGAAATGGGCGACTACATCTTCCGAAACAGTCTTACTCCAGACCTACAAACCAAAGCCATCGTGGATTATGCCATAGACGTATTGGGATTGGAAAGATTTTCTATCCTTTACCCCAATGATCAATACGGAAATAACTTCATGAACCTCTTCTGGGACGAAGTACTGAGACTCGGTGGTGAGATTGTTGGTGCAGAATCATATCTTACGGATCAGAATGATTTTCAGGATGAGATCAAGAAGTTAGTCGGATTGTATTACATGGAAGACAGAAAGTATGAAATGCTCGATATACAAGGTGATGAAGAGGATACATGGGAAGATATGGAAGACTACATGGAAGAAGAGTTCAAACCCATCATCGATTTTGATGCCCTATTCATTCCTGATTACTATAACAAAGTCGGATTGATTGTTCCTCAATTGGCATATTATGATGTCGTGGGGATACAACTTCTGGGGACTAATGGTTGGAACTCGCCTCAACTTGTTGATATGGCAGGGGAATATGTTGAAGGAGCAATCTTTGTTGACGGTTTTTTTAAGGGGAGTCCTTATCCTTTTGTAAAGAAGTTTGCAGAGGACTTTAAAACAACTTTTGGTGAAGAATCGGAGATATTGGAAGCTCAAGCATACGACTCCACGAATATGATTATTGATTTGATCCGTAATCAGGGAATTGAGTCTCGACATGAATTAAAAGAAGGACTTTATGGGATTAAGGATTACCCTGGAGTTTCTGGGGCCACCTCTTTTAATCCTAGTGGCGATTCTGAAAAGATCTTGTTTACCCTGACCATAGAAAACCGCAATATCATACAACTACGATGACTCTTCCTTTTTTCCCACCATCCTGGCAACCCACACACTTAGTTCATACAACAAAAGAAGAGGGCCGGCCATCATTAATTGAGATATAACATCCGGGGGTGTGAGGATAGCGGAAAAGACAAAGACCATAATAAGGGCATACTTCCTTTGAGAGGACAACATCTCAGCATTGACAACTCCAATCTTTGTCAGGAAAAAGACAAACAGGGGCAATTCAAAAACAATCCCAAAGGCAAAAAGTAGTTTTGTTGAGAAAGCCAGATATTCCTTGATGGAGGGTAATGGTACTATGGTCTCTGAAGCAAAGCTCATAAAGAATCTAAAACCAAAAGGGAAAACAGCAAAATAGCCGAATAATGCACCTCCAATGAAAAATATGGTCGAAAAGAAGACAAAAGGAAAAGCGTATTTCTTTTCCTTTTCATAGAGACCAGGAGAGATAAATGACCAGATTTGATAGAGGATGACGGGGCTTGCGGCAAAGACTCCTGCTAACAACGATACTTTCAGGTAGGTGATGAAGGCCTCAGTTAATCCTGTAAATATAAGGGATCCTTTGGGTGGCAGGGCTTCCAAAAGAGGTTGCATTAAGATGTCGAATATTCTCTTTGAGAAGAAATAGGACGCAATAAATCCAACAGCGATTGTAATAAAACAAACAATCAACCTCTTTCTCAACTCCTCAAGATGGGCTGTAAAGGGAAGTTTTTCATCAGCCACCTCGTTTACCCCTCCTTCATTCTCCTTGGTTTGATTTCTTCTTTATTCAATACAGTCTCATCATCTGATGATTTCTCATTTCTTTCGGCCTCTTCATTTGTCTCTTGGAAATTCTTCTTTGTCTCTTCATAATCTTTAAGCAACTTCTCTTTTTCCTCTGCCAACACACCATCAATATCCAGGTTCTCTTTTACCTCTTCAGCAACGTTTCTGAACTCCGCTAAAGCCTTTGCCAGAGTTCTGGCAAGATCGGGCAGTCTTTTCGGACCAATAAAGATCAAAGCCACAATAAAAATAACAATCAACTCAGGAATTCCAATCCCAAACATACTGCCTCCTCTGAGGGTCTATCATGAAAAAAGTGATACAAATAGGCGCGCAGACTTAGGTTAGATATGTACGATCCGAAAATGCAAAATCAGAGGTATAGTTGAATCTGTTTCGAGGATTTTGTGTTTGAGGATCGTGCAAAGACGGCCTGAAGATGAGATGCTCAGAAGTGCTCCATATTTCATGACAGACCCTCAGTAAATTATTCACCAGTCAATCATCATTAAAATAGATTCTTTTTAAAACACTGTCAACGATTATTTCCTTGAAGCACCAATTCTTATTCAGCCTTTTTAGGACACATGTATTTATTTTTCACATGGTCTGTTAATACTTGAAATATGATGTTCTTTCCTGTACTCTGTATGCTTGTTCTAAAAAATGTGGCTACAAAAAGGAGGATGTGATACATGCTGCCCATGACATATATTGAAGCGAGAGACATACCAGATGCCTGGTTTCAATCAGTGTATAAAATATTGGACATTGGTTTCAGGTATGAGATCCAAAGTGGTTCTTATGTAGGGCAGACACGTCTTGAGTTTGACTGGATCACAGTTCAGATCCTTCATCCCTATTCAGAACCCTATGACACAATGGTGCCTGAAATTCCTTCTCATCTGAGTATTCCCAATCCTGTGTCACCAGGATATATTGAAAGCTACATTCCTTATCTGATGACTGAACACAAAGAACCAAATGAAGATTACACTTATGGATCAAGGATCTGGCCCCAGGTCCCACATTTCATTGACCTGTTGAGAAAAACACCAAATACGAATCAAGCTATTTTACAAGTGGCCCAAGCGGACGATTATAAGTTACATGATCCCCCCTGTCTTCGACATA
>JAXHSZ010000370.1:0-10067 GCA_034190725.1 Thermodesulfobacteriota bacterium | reverse complement strand
ATTGACATGAGGATAAAAGATGAAATTTTGTTTTTCTATCCTTATTTCCGCTCATGGGATTTGTGGGGAGGATTTCCTGCAAACCTGGCGGCTATTGCAGTCTTGCAGAAATACATGGCAGATGAAATCGGAATTGAGAACGGACCGATCATAGCATCAAGTAAGGGACTTCATATCTATGGATATGTGGAAGAACTGGCAAAAATCAGATGCTACAGGGATTTCCTATAATTTTAAGATAAATATTGCCTCAGATAAGGGGACAATTCGTCTTTAAATACTGGCTACTTGAAGAATTGTTTCTGAGATGCAATGTGAGAAGAAAGGAACGGACGAGTGGAGATACGAACCGACTTCCTGGTCATAGGCAGTGGTATTGCCGGCTTGACCTTTGCCTTAAGGGTGGCAAAATACGGTACAGTAGCCATCGTTACCAAGAAAGATAAAATAGAATCAAGTACCAACTATGCTCAAGGGGGAATTGCCTCAGTTTCTAGCAAAAAAGACAGCTTTGATCTCCATGTAAAAGATACAATGAAAACTGGAGATGGGCTCTGCCATGAAGATGTGGTGCATTTTGTGGTTGAACAAGGCCCTGACAGAATAGAGGACCTGGAAATGTGGGGTGTGAAATTCACAAAAAGCATGAAGGATTCTTCTTCCAAGTATGATTTAGGTAAGGAAGGTGGGCATTCAAAGAGGAGAATTGTCCATGCTTCCGATTTTACAGGTCAGGCTGTTGAGAAGGCTTTGATCGAAAATGTGGATTCCAATGGGAATATAAGTATATATGAAAATATGATTACCATAGATCTCATCATTCAGTCAAAGGTGAACCGGTGGGGGAGGTTCGGCGTAGACAGAGAAGATACCTGTTGGGGCGCTTATGTACAAGATGTAAAAGAGAATATAATTCATACCTTTGTTTCAAAAGTAACACTTTTGGCCACAGGGGGAGCCGGTAAAGTATATCTCATTACCAGCAATCCCGATATCGCAACTGGGGATGGAATAGCTATGGCATACAGAGCTGGAGCCAAGATAGCAAATATGGAATTCATTCAGTTTCATCCTACCTGCCTCTATCACCCAGAAGCAAAATCCTTTCTGATATCCGAGGCTGTTAGAGGTGAAGGCGGAATCCTTCGTCTCAAAGACGGGACACCTTTCATGAAAAATTACCATCCAATGGCAGATCTCGCATCCCGGGATATCGTTGCAAGAGCAATCGATAACGAGCTCAAGAAGAGTGGTCATGAATGTGCATTTCTGGACATTACCCATCGAGATTCCGATTTTATAAAGAGGAGGTTCCCAAATATTTATGAACACTGCCTCTCTTTTGGAATCGATATGACTAAAAAACCAATTCCTGTTGCTCCAGGTGCTCACTACATATGTGGTGGAGTAGTCACAGATACAAATGGAGAGACAACAATCAAAGGACTTTACACCTGTGGAGAATCCGCTTTCACCGGACTTCATGGAGCAAATAGATTGGCCAGTAATTCCCTTTTAGAGGCGTTAGTTTTTAGCCATAGAGCTGCTTTAAAAAGTATCGACGATATGAAAGAATTGAGAAGGATACATCCTGAAATTCCCCAATGGGATTCAAGCGGGGCTGTAGACAGTGATGAATCTGTCGTGGTTTCTCAAAACTGGGATGAGATCAGACGACTCATGTGGAATTATGTGGGTATTGTACGATCAAATAAAAGGTTGGAAAGAGCAAAAAGGAGAATTGATCTCCTCCAAGAAGAAATCGACGAATACTACTGGAATTTCACCATAACCAGTGACCTGGTGGAGTTGAGAAACATAGCCGTTGTGGCTAGACTCATTATTAATTCTGCTCTGATGAGAAAAGAAAGCAGAGGTCTGCACTTTAACAGAGATTATCCTGAAAAAGATGATAGAAATTGGAGAAGAGATACCATTATTGAACGCGGAGGAACGATACAATGAGCACTGATACAAAAGAGAAAGTCCTTTATGATGTGGATTCCATTTTTGAGTTGAGCAATAATTCAAGCTATGCACAACTCATCGGATTGAATGTTGTAGAGGTTGAAATGGGCAGGGCAAGAATATCGATGAAAATAAAAGAAGAACTGACAAACCCCACAAAAGCCCCTCACGGTGGGGCCATTCTTTCGTTGGCGGACCATACCTGTGGGACCGCAGCTATGACCCTGGGGCCATGTGTTGGAGGACAGTTTAGTGTGAATTTCACCAGTTCTCCCAAGATGGGAGATGAAATAGTGGCCGAGGCAAGGGTTATTCACAATGGACGTCGCACAAGGATCATAGAGGTGGAAGTCAAAAGTCAAGATGACAAATTAGTAGCAAAAGGGACAGCCGTGGGCATAGTTCTCGAATAGAAATGTCCAAATCCCTCAGTCCTTATGCCAAGGGAGTTTTGCCTCAGGGTTGCTCCAGAAAATTGCGAGATATACTGAAATCACAATGGCTCCCAACCAGAAGGCCACTACCTGAGAGAATTGCCAAGGTCCTGTTTTGGACAAGTGAAGTATTGCGTCTCCAATCGCGAAGTTTATCAATCCCCAGATTACATTGGTCACTGGACGGGATTCGCGAGCAAAGGGTGTCATGTGTGTCTTCCCACAGATTCCCTGAATAAAATGGGGGATGCCATTGAAACAGAAGATTGCGGCAAAGAAAAGACCAACCAATTCCATCATGATTGTTTCCTCCTTTCCAAATACCCCTATGATCCTTCAGCCATTCAAGTTTTTATATTGTCATGCTTCGTTGTGATCAAAGATCATGTGTCTTTATGTAAGCTAGTATTTCATTTTAGTAAAGACACCTTTACTCAGTATCTCTTCTGCACCATGAATTATACCATCAATGAGTTCCTTTGCTGTAAGGACTTTATCTATCCCACTTACTGCGAGAGAACCAGGGGCCAGCTGTAAGACTTCATCATCAATCTCTTCGGGTAACTCATGATGATCAGGGTCCTCCTTCAACAAAACTCTCTCCAGCTTCATCAACCATTCATTATGTGGAATCTTCCCCTTCAGTTTCATCACCTTTTCCAGATCTTTTGGATCGGGTGGTGACAAGACCTTTTTCATCAGTTTTGGATCACCAGGCTCAGTATTCACAAGATACTGTTTGTGTTTATCGGATATGGGACACTCTTTTGTGGCCATAAAGGCTGTACCCAAATATGCCGCTTCTGCTCCCATTGCAAGAGATGCCAGAAATCCATGGGCATCTCCTATGCCGCCTGCAGCAATCACGGGTATTTTGATATGTTTTACAGCCCATGTAATGCTCGTGAGTGTGGGGAGTTGCTCGACACTCTTGAACCCAATGCCTTCCATTCCCACAATCACAACAGCATCAACACCTTGTTTTTCTGCTACTATGGCATGCTTCACCGTAGCCACTTTATGTATCCACTTTACACCTGCTTCTTTCAAACGTTTCCCATGATCGGTTGCACGAAAAGCTGAAGTCTCAACAACGGAGATCCCCTCTTCAATTGCCACTTCTCTCATCTCATCGATATGGGGGCACATCCCAACGGTAAGATTGACGCATATTGGCTTTTTGGTCTTGGACCTCGCTTTTCTGATATCTTCCCTGAGCCCTTGCGGCGTCTTCAATGCACTTGCAGTGATCATACCCAACCCACCTGCCTCTGAAACCGGTGCCGCAATCTCGGATGTGCCAAACCCTCCGTATGATCCTTGAATAATCGGATACTCTATGCCCAGCATCTCTGTGACTCTGGTTTTCCATTCCATAGCTTCACCTTTCTTGTCTTTCCCAAAATTGGACACTTTGAAAAAATGGTGGAATTCTTACATTTTTTCCCCATACTCAATCACTGCTCGTCCAATTCAAAAGACTTCTCAAGCAAAAGTTCTCCTTTAACAGAATAAACAAACACGAAAATTTCTTTAAACTTCTCTTTTTCTTCCAGAATTTGTATTCGACCTGTTACAGGTTTTTGGTACCTTATTGCAAAATACTGCCCTTCCCTATAATTTATAGGAATCCCGTTTCTCATACGAACATTTGGAAAAGTCCTGTATATTGGAGGGTCCATATCTCTTGTACAGGCTAACGTTGTTATATATCCGGAGATTCTTTCATGGTTTTCGTTATTATTGAAAAGAGTATACTTAAAGTCTATGATATTGGGGGATAATCTATCGCTCTTTACATGAAAATCTCTAATGCTTACTTTAGAGGATTGTTGATCCGTCTTGTTGGATTCGTCTTCGCCGGATGTCGCAGGAGCTCCCCCTGATGCGGGAACTCTCTCTTTCTCTTGAATTTCTACGGAATCCAGAAGGTTTGAAAAAACCTTGCTCGACCATCTCTTATATTCTTCATTTTCTTTGATTGTATCATTCAGATGTTCTAGGTCTGATTCCAATTGCTGAATACTGTTCAGCAAAAAGCGCCTCTCGTGATGAAGATGAAAGTATTGGTAATCAAAGTATATGGAAGCCAATATAAAACAAAGCAACAATATTGTAAAGGTGAGAAACTTTTTTGTCTTTATTTCAAATGATCTCACCTTTCCCATATGTCTCATATAGATAATTGTAAAGGAATCTTTTCTCATAGCTTCCTCTTAAAGAAGTCTCTTACAAAAAATCTTTTTTTGTGAAAATTGCTTCCAGCTGATAGCCTTCACTTATCAAATTTTCTCTCCCCCCTTCTTCCCTATCAACCAGAGCCATTACTTTAACGACTTCAAAACCTTCTTCAATTGCTCGGTGCACGGCCTTGAGAGTAGATCCGCCTGTTGTGACCACATCATCCACAATTGTAACTTTGGCTCCCTCTTTAAGATTCTTACCTCCCTCAACCCACAGGGATTTCCCATGCTTTTTTGGTTCTTTTCGAATGATAAATGCTTGAATGGGATGATTCTCCAAGTAACTGATAACAGATATTGCTGTTACTATGGGATCTGCGCCTAAACTCAGTCCTCCTACACCCTCTATCCTGACATCTGATGCCTGTATACAATCGAAGAATATCTTACCAACCAAATACGAACCCTCAGCATTCAGAGTCGTCTGTTTCCCATCTACGTAAAAATCACTTTTTCTTCCTGAAGTCAACACAAATTGACCTCTTTCGTGTGATTTTTCTTTCATTATCGCCAATAATCTGTCCCTTGATTCCATCCTCTAACCTACAGCCCGAACCCTCTCGAACATTGTGAGTTGTCTGGAGTCCAGATCAACAGGAGGTTCAACCGGGTATACACCTGTAAAGCAGGCATCACAAAAATCGCCTCCATCATTCTCCACCGACTTTCTCAATCCTTCGATGGTCAGGTATCCCAATGTATCGGATGTGATAAATCGATTGATCTCTGAGACTGTATTTGAAGAAGCGATGAGCTCAGCCCTTGTGGGTGTGTCTATACCATAAAAACATGGATAGGCAGTTGGTGGAGAGCTTATTCTCACATGAACTTCCCTGGCTCCGGCATTTCGTATCATCTCTATTATTTTACGAGAAGTCGTTCCTCTGACGATAGAATCGTCAATTACGACTACCCTCTTCCCGAAAAAAAAGTCCTTTAACGAATTCAGCTTTATCTTTACGCCAAAATGCCTTATTGATTCTCTCGGCTCAATAAACGTTCTTCCCACATAATGGTTTCGTATCAGCCCTAATTCAAACGGTATTCCAGATGCTTCAGCATAGCCGATTGCCGCAGGGATACCTGAATCCGGCACAGGCATCACAATATCTGCCTCTACAGGACTTTCTATGGCTAATTGTCTGCCCATCTCTTTTCTGACGGAATAAACATTTCTTTCAAATATAGTACTGTCGGGTCGAGCAAAGTAGACCAATTCAAATATACAGAATGTGTTCAAAGAAGAAAACGGTTTATAAGAGGTTAACCCATTCTCGTCTATATGTACGATCTCTCCTGGTTCAACCTCCCGAAGGTATTCTGCGTCTATAAGATCCAGAGCACAAGTCTCAGAGGATATCACATATGCATCCTTAAGCTTTCCTACAACAAGAGGTCTGAATCCATTGGGATCACGCACCGCAATCATCTCGTTTTCTGTGAGGAACAAGAGTGAATAGGCTCCTTTTATGCTTAACAACGCATCCATTATTCGATCAACCAGATAAATCTCCTGAGAGCTCGCTATGAGATGGACTATCACCTCTGTATCCATGGTAGACTGAAAGATAGAGCCACGCTCTTCAAGTTCATCCCTCAACTGCTTGGCATTTACCAAATTTCCATTATGGGCAACTGCTATCCCTCCTTTTGAATATCCCACTACAAAGGGTTGAACATTTTTCAACAGACTTGCTCCGGCAGTTGAATAACGTACATGGCCTATTGCGCTGTCACCGATTAATTTCTTCAGTATATCTTCATTGAAAATATCTGCAACCAGACCCATCTGTCGATGTGAACGGAGGATTGAGCCGTCTGAAGATACGATTCCTGCCCCCTCCTGCCCCCTATGCTGCAATGCATATAGTCCAAGATATGTTAAATTGGCGGCTTCCGGGTGTCCGAAAACTCCAAACACACCACACTCATCCTTTAACTTGTCAGACATTGTAGCATCTATAACCTTTTGATCAAAGTCTCTCTTCAATGGCGCTTCTCCATTTCTGATTCATCTCCTCTACATTGTAGTCGATAAGATCATTTATTATCAATCGGTCCCCACCAACTCTTCCAATAAGATGAAACACCGTTTTGTTCCTCTCTGCAATCTCCTTCAGATGGTCCAAATTGTCTTCATTCAAAGAAACAATAATCCTTGATTGAGATTCTCCAAAGAGAAGACTGTCCGTTCGTATCCTTTTATTGACACTCACATTCACTCCCCTCCGGAATTCGGGACCTGAGATGCAGCACTCTGCCATGGCAACGGCAAAACCGCCATCTGAACAATCATGCGCTGATTTTAGTATTCCCTTGTGAATAGCTTCCAGGCATGTCTTCTGAACGGAAATCTCCATATCCAGGTCTACTCTGGGAGGGATTCCTTTCTCAATTTCATGGATAACTGCCAGAAATTCACTCCCTCCCAGATCTTCACCAAATTCACCCAGTAAGACCACGAGATCGCCATTGTCTTTAAACCACTGGGTGACGTGCAGATTAACATCTGGAATAACACCAACCATCGCAACTGTAGGTGTTGGAAAAACACCCTCTCCCTGAGTCTCATTGTAAAAACTGACATTTCCTCCGATCACCGGAGTATTCAGCCTTCTACACGCGTCACTCAATCCCCTGACACACGATTCAAACTGCCACATAATCTCTGGCTTCTCTGGATTGCCAAAGTTCAGACAATCGGTTACAGCCAAAGGTTTTGCTCCTGAACATACGAGATTCCTGGATGCCTCTGCAACCGCTACCACTGCACCGTTATAAGGGTCCAGGTAACAGTACCTGCTATTGCAATCCACAGTCATTGCAATGGCCTTGTTTGAGCCTTTTATTCTTATGACGGCAGCATCAGAACCAGGGAGAACAACAGTATCTGTCCGTACTGTATGATCATACTGTCTGTAAGCCCACTCTTTACTTGCAATATTGGGAGACTCTAATAGTTTTATTAAGATCGTATTATATTCATCAGGCTCAGGGATTTCTTTTAAAGAAAATATTTCTGTTTTTTTGAGATAATCTGGCTTTTTCCTTAGTCGAATATACTCAGGGGATTCATCTGCCAAGGGCTTGGCCGGTATCTCTGCCACTTTTTCACCACCATTGATCACTCGAAGCATTCCGTCATTTGTTACTTTGCCCACTACTGATGCATCTAAGTCCCACTTGCTGAATATCTCCTTTACTTCCTTCTCAGAACCTTTCTTGACAACGAGAAGCATCCTCTCTTGAGATTCGGAAAGCATCAACTCATAAGGAGTCATTCCCTCTTCCCTCATGGGTACCTTGGAAAGATCCAACTCAATTCCTGTCCCGCCCCTGCTGGCCATCTCGCATGAAGAGCATGTGAGTCCCGCTGCGCCCATATCCTGAATACCAATGATAAAATCCTTTTTCATCAGCTCCAGGCAGGCTTCCATTAAGAGCTTCTCTGTAAAGGGGTCACCCACTTGAACAGTGGGTCTTCTTTCTTCAGACTTCTCATCAAACTCTTCCGAAGCCATTGTTGCTCCGTGAATACCATCCCTTCCCGTTTTAGAACCAACATATATCACAGGGTTTCCCACTCCAAATGCAACTCCTTTGAAAATCCTTTCTTTCTTTACAACCCCCAACGCAAAGACATTCACCAAAATATTACCATTATATCGTCCATTGAAGTAGATTTCTCCCCCTATGGTAGGCACACCGATACAGTTACCATATCCTGCAATACCCCCTACTACACCATTGAGAAGGTATTTTGTCCTTGGATGATCGAACGAACCAAATCGAAGGGAATTCAAGGAAGCCACAGGACGAGCTCCCATTGTAAAAATATCCCGCAGTATCCCTCCTACCCCTGTGGCTGCTCCTTGATAGGGTTCAATAAAAGAAGGATGATTGTGACTTTCCATTTTGAAGACAACGGCCAATCCATCGCCAATATCCACAATACCTGCGTTTTCTCCAGGACCTTGAAGGATATACTCCCCTATGATGGGCAATTTCTTCAGAAAAGTCCTTGAACTCTTATAGCTGCAATGCTCGCTCCACATCACAGAAAATATGCCTAATTCTGTATAGTTAGGCTCTCTTCCTAGTATTTGCTTTATATTATTGTACTCTTCTTCTGTTATACCGTGTGTTTCAATCAATTCCTGAGTGATTTTTAGTTCTTTATTCATTGTATTTCAATAATTATCATATTTATATATAATTTACTTTAACAATATAATCTTATCTACATAGTTTATGAACGAAATCAAGCATTTTTTTAGTAATTATTTAATATATTTTGCAAATCATCCTTTATTCTTTATAATTGATTCGAAAATTAGCCTTCCATTTTCATTTCCTAAAATACTCTCACAGCACCTCTCCGGATGAGGCATCATACCGAGAATATTCTTCTCCTTATTACTTATCCCTGCAATATTGGACAAGGCACCGTTTGGATTTGCATCATCTGAGATATCCCCTTCGGAAGAGCAATATCTGAAAACGATTTGATTGTTATCTTGTAAATCCTTTAATGTCCTGTTGTCAGCAAAATAGTTTCCGTCAAAATGAGCTATTGGCATCTTCCATACACTCCCTGGTTTCCCCAGGTGAGTAAAAGGCGTTTCGCTGTTTACTAAATTGAGATACACATCTTTACAGATAAATTTGAGAGATCTATTGGTTATCATAGCTCCGGGCAAAAGATCCATTTCCAGAAGGATTTGAAATCCATTGCATATCCCAAGGACAAGTCCCCCGTTTTCTGCGAATCGTATCACTTCTTTCATCACAGGCGAGAACTTTGCTATGGCTCCCGGTCTTAAATAGTCTCCATAAGAAAATCCACCTGGGAGTATGAGACAGTCATAAGAATTCAGGTTCTCTTCTTTATGCCATATGAAGTCAACAGATTGTTTCAGTACATGCTTTGTAACATGGTAACAATCATGGTCACAATTGGACCCGGGGAAGACAATTACTGCGAATTTCATGAACACCTACTCTGCATATATCTCAAATCGATAGTCTTCTATTACTGGGTTGGACAAAAGCTTTTCGCACATCTCACTCACTCTGGCTTGGGCTTCATCCCTGTTCATGCTATCTATCTGAACCTCCATATACTTCCCCAATCTCACATCTTTTACTTCTCTGTAACCTAAAGATTCCAGGGAATGTTGTACAGCTTTGCCTTGTGGGTCTAAAACGCCGTTTTTAAGTGTTACATATATTTTTGCTAACAATTCCCTCTCTCCTCAACCAAAGACTCTCTCAAATATTTCATCTACACGTCCAAGATATTGTTTTATATCAAAAGACTCTTTTATCTCATCTTTCGTTAAATAATTCATAATGCCTTCATCCTTCAAGATGAGGCTTTGAAAATCAGCGCCCTCCTCCCATACCTTCATTGCATTTCGCT
>JAXHSZ010000037.1:0-4407 GCA_034190725.1 Thermodesulfobacteriota bacterium | reverse complement strand
GAAAGCGGGGCTCAGGGACCTTTGTGCGGGCGGAATCTCAGGAGGTCGACCTCTTTTCCCTTGCAGGGACAATCTCATCTTTTCAGAAAAAGGGGATCTCCGTTGTCACTCGTGTCACGAAAAAAACAGGTCTTGTCTCTGTGAAAAAGGATATGGAAAACCCTTTTTCGCAGGGAAGTGCATACTTTTTGTCACGCATCAGCCTTGTTGAAGAAGAGCCGGTTCTCATTGAAGACCTGTACCTTGATCCCCAACTCTTTATGGGAATTGAAAAGATTGACATGACGAACAGGTCCCTGTCACAGATTGTGGATGAGCGATTCTATATGAGGCCCACAGGAGGAAGGCAAAATTTCAGGATAGGGTATTTGTCCGGGCAAAGAGCTTGTAAACTTGATGTATCGGATGATACGCCGATACTCATGGTAAAACGATTTTTAGATTTTCCACAAAAGAGCAATGCAATCTATTCTGAGCTTTATTGCAGGACGGACCGGTTTGTATTTTCACAGACAATATAAGATTCCCAATATTAAATTTCACTGGGTTACCGGTCGGCATCCACGACCACATACCATAATGTACGACTTACGTGGATCCCTCCCTTTGAACGTGTGAGATTTAATATCTGAAAATCTATAGGAGGGATTCCACATGATTCATCGCGGTTACTATGAAGGGTTCGGAGGGGCCTATCTCCCTGAAATCCTTACGGCCACATTTGACGAACTTGAAAAATTCTTTTATGAAGCGAGAAATGACCCTCGTTTCTGGAATGAATATGAAGAAGTGATGTCCACATATTCATGCAGGCCCACTCCGCTGACATTTGCGGAAAACCTGACGCAATACTTCAATGGTGCAAAGATCTATATCAAGAGAGAAGACCTCAATCATACGGGGGCCCATAAGGCAAACAATGTGATGGGACAAGGGCTGCTCGTGAAACGGATGGGAAAGACGCGGGTGATTGCGGAGACCGGGGCGGGACAGCACGGAGTTGCCACAGCGACCATGGCAGCCAAATTCGGATTCAAATGCACCATATACATGGGTGAGGTGGATGTGAAGAGGCAGCACCCCAATGTCTTTTGGATGGAAAGGCTGGGAGCGGAAGTGATCACTGTGCGCGAGGGCACCAGGATTCTCAAGGATGCCATCAACGAAGCTTTTCGCGACTGGGTGACCAATATGGACACGACCCACTATGTTCTGGGCACTGCCTGCGGACCTCATCCTTTTCCTGAAATGGTCTCGTTTTTTCAATCTATCATAGGAAAAGAAGCCCGTAAACAGATCCTTGAAAGGGAAGGCAGACTTCCCACAAGGGTGTATGCCTGTGTTGGGGGAGGTTCCAATGCAATGGGAATCTTCAAAGGATTTTTAAACGATCCAGTGGAACTTGTGGGTGTTGAAGCAGGAGGAAAGGGCCTTGAATCGGGCCGACACGCAGCCCGTCTCTCTTCTGAAGACGCAAGCGTGGGGGTTGCGCAGGGATACAAGACATATTTCCTTCAGGACAATGACGGCCAGATGAAGCAGACCCATAGTGTGGCTGCAGGGCTGGATTACGTGGGGGTCTCACCGATTCTTGCAAGTCTCAAGGAGACAGGTCGCGTGAGATTTGAGGCGGCCACAGACCAGGAGGTTGTGGAAGCCATGTCACTGACCATTAAAAAAGAGGGCGTCATACCGGCTCTGGAATCTGCACATGCGTTTGCCGGGGCATTTAGGGAAGCGCCAGCACTGTCGAAGGAGGACATCATCCTTATCAATCAGTCTGGAAGGGGTGACAAAGATATCTTCACTGTGGCCGATGCATTCAGTGATCCCAAATGGAGGGAATTCATACGGAACAAGGCGGAGGAATACAATGCTTAAAGATATTTTGGAAAAGAGGTTGCAGGAAAAAGAGATTCTTTTGATGACTCACATTGTTCTGGGATATCCTTCATTTGAGGAATGTTTTGAGATCATCGGCACAATGGTCCGATCGGGTGTGGACCTGATGGAGCTTCAGATTCCGTTTTCCGAACCCATTGCAGACGGTCCCGTGATCCTCCACGCAAACCAGAAATCCCTTTTCAAAGGGGCCACTGTGAAAAAGTGTTTTGATTTTTGCGAAAAGGTCACCCAAGCATTTGAGATACCATTTCTCTTTATGAGCTACTACAATATTCTCTTTAAATACGGAATTCGTCCGTTTGTTGAGAGAATGGCGGATACCGGGCTGACAGGGGTCATCGTCCCCGATCTCCCCCCTGAAGAAGGCACGGATTATCTCGATGCCATGAAAGAGCACGACCTGGCTCCTGTGTTTATCTTTTCTCCCAATACGTCCGACAGTCGGATGAAATACATTGCTTCGTTCGGCAGGGGGTTCATCTATTGTGTGGCCAGAAAAGGGGTCACCGGAGTGAACACGGACTTTTCCGGGGAATTGGATCTTTACCTGAAAAGGTGCAGAAAAGCAACTGATCTCCCCCTGGCCCTGGGTTTCGGGGTTCAGGACAAGTCGGACATAGATTTTCTCAAGGGCAAAGTGGATATAGCGGTGATAGGATCACAGACAATACGTCTCATAGACAGGGAAGGCATTGGAGCAGTGGAAGGTTTTATCAAGGAGCTGAAGGAATAGCCAGTATCCGAACGAAAACTGTCTTTTTCGTTCAGACACTCGTTACAGACGTCAATGAGAAGACCTGTGAACAGATGTATATTTTTTCTCTATTGCTCCAAAATTATCTTGACAATGCCTTGTATATCCAGTGCGTTGACGCTCCCGTCTCCGTTTACATCCGCTTTTGCTCCCCAGTCCTGAATTCCTAGGATATGGCTTATGCAGGCATCTATATCCCCGGAGTCCACGGAACCGTCGGAGTTGATGTCGTTGGTGGTATTTGGATCGCTGATACTGTAATCAGGGCCTATGTATTGAGTGCTTAGTACCACGTCGTCCACGGCATACCATTGTTCGCACCCGGTTCCGGAGCAGTCTGTTGTCCATCTGTTCTGATTGTTCCCCCCGATGGAAACAAACCTGAACCCTCTTATGGGGTCGGTAGCAGCGCCGTTTTGATTCCAGGGGACTGTTGTGCTTTCCAACTGCAATACGCCGTCATGCCAAAATTGGATTATCCCGTCAGCCCTGAATGTTCCGTTCACCTCATCATACGTATTCATCTTCAGTCGCCACTCCACACAATGCCACTCTCCGTCCCCGATTGCACCTTCATCATACCAATCATACGTACCCACCTGATCGGCAAATCCCCCTGAACCACTTGGTGATCCATCACAATAGTAACAGTCTTCTCCTCCTCCGTCGCCACAAAAACATCGGCCCGTCCCCGTTGCTTCATACCTGTCATTCCAATGTTTAAAATTAGCCACAAATAGAGGTTGATTCCCTTCATTTGTGGAAAAATAGGACCAGGGATTTCCATCCAGGTAATGCTGAACGTGCAGGAATTTATGAGACCCTGTACCGGAACTTAAATAACCCAGTTGCCACGGCGTTGCAGGGTCGGAAGCCGTATTTCCGAACTTTATGAAGAAACGAACATACAGTTCCTGATATTCCTGCCCCAGATCAACAGCCAACATTCCGTCCGAATCTTCAAAAAAATTGCAGCAGGATTCATCCCAGAAGGTGAGGGCTTTGCCTTCACCGCCCCGGCCACGTTCTGTGGTTTCAGGTGGATATCCGATATATTCATTAAGGTAGATGGTGTTATATCCGGGACCCCCATCACAGTAGGAAAAACCGTTAAAGTAGCCGGTCCACCCTTCCGGCACATCACAATCCGAGACACAGATCTCCGTTGCACTTGTCGGTTGTGCAATGGTCCAATTATCCTGACTATCGAAATTGTCTTGAAAAATAACCTCTCCGTGAACCACTCCCGAACAAAAAAAACAGAAGAAATAAAACCCGGCAATAAAAAGGGCTTTTCCCGTAAAGAAAGCTCTGTTCGGTTTTGCATTGAATTCCACCATGGTGACTTCCCCTTTCTCTTTTCTTTTCTTTTCTTTTCTTTTCTTTTCTTATCTTCTCCTCACTTCTCAACAACTTGGGCAAACAAACTGTAACTTCTCAAAAAGTCCGGGGACATGCATTAGCCCACAGGGGAGCTTTCATTCGCTCCTATGTGAATTTTGGGCGCATTCAGGGTACTCGGCTAAAATTCAAAAAACTCGGGCTATCGCCCTCAAACATTTTGAATTTTTTAACGCTGAGTACCCTGAATACGTGCTTCCAAAAATTCACAATGTCGGTCATAAAAGCTCCCCTGTGGGCTAATGCATAAGCGTGTTTCCCGAAGTTATTGAGAAGTTACAACAAACTTGTGCAGCAGCCCGCCATACAGGTCTGTTATGCACTTATTGGATTGTATCAACTGTCAT
>JAXHSZ010000369.1:0-10113 GCA_034190725.1 Thermodesulfobacteriota bacterium | reverse complement strand
GACAAAGAAAGAAAGATTGAACCACACCATTCTGAATGGAAGCCGGCGTAAAAGAATCGCCAAGGGCAGTGGTACAAATGTTCAGGATGTAAACAGACTCATCAAGAACTTCAATCAAACAAGAAAGATGATGAATGAGATTTCAAGAGGAGGGATGAGAGGATTCAGAAGAGGAAGATTCCCTTTCTGATATTTCCGTTCAACACACTGGAGGTTAAAAGGACATGCCTGTTAAGATAAGGTTAGCAAGGATGGGGGCAAAGAAAAGGCCTTTTTACAGAATCGTGGTCACTGATGTCAGGTCTCCAAGAGACAGCAATTACATCGAAGTGGTGGGTACGTATAACCCATGTACAAACCCTTCTGAGATCAAACTCAAGGAGGAAAGGATTCTCGATTGGCTAGGTAAGGGAGCCCAACCAACGGAAACGGTTCACAGCATTCTAAAGAAAGAAGGGATTGTAAAAAAGAGGAAAGAAAAACAAACAGAATAGGGATGGTTTCAGGTCCGGATTCCGTCTGGCCAAATTTTACACATCCCTGACTCTACGATCTAAATACCGGCAGATAGTCTTTTCTTATTAATTTATTTAGATGCGGAGGTTACAAAAGATGAAGGAATTGATCAGATACATCGCTGAATCACTTGTCGACAACCCTGAAGCAGTGGAAGTTGAGGAGATCGAGGGGGAAAGAACCTCAGTTATTGAGTTAAAGGTGGCCAAGGAAGATCTGGGAAAGGTCATCGGCAAACAAGGAAGAACAGCCAGGGCAATGAGGACTATTCTATCTGCCGCTTCAACAAAGATCAGGAAAAGATCTGTGTTGGAGATCATTGAGTAACACGCTCTCCGCTACATGGAAGATAAGCTACTGCTGATAGGAAAGATCGTCAGTACCCATGGAATTCAGGGAAAACTACGGGTCTATTCGTATGCTGAATCTTGCAGGACTTTTTCCACACTGGACTTCCTTTATGTAAAAGACAGAAAAGGAGACATAAAAAAATACAAACTTGTCCATATTGAGCCCCACAAGAACGTTCTCCTTCTGGAACTGGAAGGCATCTCCTTTGTAGATGACGCAGAAAAACTTGTGGGCTCTTCTGTCCTTATGGAAAAGAGCAGCCTCGATTCTCTTCCCGAAGACGAATACTACTGGTTTGAGATAATTGGCTTAGAAGTGTTTACTGATGACGGCACTTTTCTGGGAAAGGTGGAAAAGATCATTCAAACAGGGAGCAACGATGTATATGTGATACGTGATATGGACAGAGAATTCCTTATCCCTGCGATTGAAGACATAGTCGTTCGTATAGACGTTCTCAAGAAGACAATGATTGTCCATCCCATAGAGGGTCTACTCTAAGACTGTGAAATTTGATATCCTTACCCTATTTCCCGACATGTTCTCTTCGCCCCTGAACGAAAGCATATTGAAACGAGCACAAGACAAGGGAATAGTCGAAATAGAAGTCCATGATATTCGAAACTATACATCAGACAGACACAGGGTAACAGATGACTCCCCTTATGGAGGTGGTCGGGGTATGGTAATGAAACCGGAGCCTATCATCAGGGGTATTGAAGAGTTGAAGTTATCGTCTGGAGAATCAAAAGTCTTGTTAATGAATCCTCAGGGGAGAAGATTTGATCAGGAATACGCATTACAATTATGTAAACTCTCTCATATTATCATTGTTTGCGGCAGGTATGAGGGGATCGATGAGAGAGTAAGGGAGTTCGTGGATGAAGATATTTCCATAGGTGACTATGTTCTTTCCGGTGGAGAGCTGCCTGCCATGGTATTGCTCGACACCATCACAAGATTGATCCCCGGAGTTTTGGGAAATCCAGGATCATCAAGCGACGAGTCTTTTTGCAATGGGTTATTGGAATACCCCCAGTATACACGTCCCAGTCAGTACAGAGGGCTTGATGTTCCAGAAATTCTTCTTTCCGGTAATCACCAAAAAATCAATAGATGGAGGCACATTCAATCCCTGAAGAGGACACTGGAGAAGAGACCTGATCTGCTGGGCAAAGTCAATCTCACAGATACTGATTTAAAGATCCTGTCGGAGATAAAAGAGGGGCTGAATTCAGAAAAAGGTGTCGGAAATAAGAAAAAGGCCTAATCTCTATCTGGCCCTGCTCCATTATCCTGTTTATGATAAGAACAGAAAGGTCATTACAACGGCACTGACCAATCTGGACATCCATGATATCGCAAGGACCGCCAGGACCTATGGGATAGCCAAATATTATCTGGTGACTCCCCTGAAGAAGCAACAGATACTGGCAAGGAGAATCATTTCCCATTGGCAATCAGGTTTCGGCGCGCGCTACAATCCAAAGAGAAAGGAAGCCCTTGAATTGGTCACCACATCCGATTCGCTTCAAGATGTTTGTGAGGAGATCAAAGGTTTCTGGGGGATTAAACCGAGGGTAATCGTAGCCGATGCAAAACCATTTGAAAGAAGTATCGATTATTCAAACGTGAGAAAACTGATCGAAGGGAGATCTGAACCATACCTTTTGCTTTTGGGTACCGGTTGGGGAATAACCGAAGATATTATCACTGATTCCGACTACATACTGTCCCCCATCAGAGGAAATACTGACTACTACCATCTGTCTGTAAGGTCAGCGGCGGCTATCATCCTGGATAGATTGTTGGGAAACAGGAATTCGGAAATCGATAATAGATAAAAGAAAAATGAACAAAAAATTCAACCTGTGGGGTGAGCCAAGTTCACTGATTGCCGCAACCTTGCTTAACCGCACAGGTTGAAAAATTTTGAATTGGAGAGTGAGTTATGAACAGTTTAGACTTTATCGAAAGAGAACAAATGAATCTGGACTTGCCGGAGTTTCAACCTGGAGACACTGTTAAAGTCTATTCTAAGATCATAGAAGGCGACAAAGAGAGGGTTCAAATCTTTGAAGGTGTTGTGATCAGAAGGAAGAGCGGGGGAAGCAGAGAGACTTTCACTGTGAGAAAGGTCTCCTACGGCATTGGAGTTGAGAGAATCTTTCCCCTTCATTCGCCTCGAATAGCAAAGATTGAAGTCATTCGAAGAGGACGTGTCAGAAGAGCTAAACTCTATTATCAGAGAAAACTGAGGGGCAAGGCCGCCCGTATCAAGGAGAAGAGAATTCAGTAATGGGATCTCTCCCCCCTCCCCTTCCGGAGCGAGACGTATCCTTGCAAGGGTATACAGTCGTTGCAGGGATTGATGAGGCAGGCAGAGGGCCTTTAGCCGGCCCTGTAGTTGCCGCTGCAGTTGTACTTCCTGGAGATCATACAATCCGGGGGATAAAAGACTCTAAGAAACTGTCGCCTGTCAAGAGAGATATCCTCTTCTGTGAAATATACAGACAAGCCAAGGCTGTCGGCATCGGGAGAGTGGACCAGAGAGAGATTGAAGAGATCAATATCCTTCAGGCGAGTCTCAAAGCCATGAAACTGGCCGTAAACAACTTGAATCTTCGAGCTGATTATCTCCTGGTAGACGGTATTCATCCCATCCCAATACAGATCCCCCAAAAAACAATAAAGGGCGGAGACTCACTCAGCCCTTCCATCAGTGCAGCCTCTATCATCGCAAAGGTGACAAGGGACAGGATCATGCAAGAATACCATACACTTTACCCGGACTATGGTTTTGACAGACATAAAGGCTATGGAACAAAAGACCATATGATGGCAATCAAAAGATTCGGTTGTTGTGAGATTCACAGAAGAACCTTCAGAGGCGTGAAAGAATACCTGAGAGAAGATGACTAGACAAAGGATCTCCCTCGGCAGGCGAGGAGAAGAGGTCGCCGTCTCTCATTTGAAACGGTTGAAATACAAGATTATCGAGAGAAACTACACGTGCAAGTTCGGTGAGATAGATATTATCGCAAAGGATAAAAAGACCCTTGCCTTTGTAGAAGTGAAGACCAGAACCTCCATCGATTATGTCCATCCTTACCAGGTAGTGAACAAAAGGAAACAACACCAAATTTCCAAAGCAGCCCTGAACTACATCTCCCAAAATAACCTTCACAACATGGACGCCCGCTTTGATGTGGTGGCCGTTCAGCTCTCTTTTGATGAAGAGAAGGTGGAGCTCATTAAGAACGCCTTTGAACTGAGTCCCTATTATGCGTAATGTTCGGGGATCGGGAGTTGGGAATGTTCAGGAGTGAACAGAGATGGGAAGGCAGGTTTCAGTGTTCAGGTTTCAGCTTTTGAATCTCTGGTTCCTGACACCTGAAACCCGAAACCTGACTCCTGAAGAAAAGGATGGACTCCTTTCTCACATCAATGAAGAATGCTGAAAACAAAAGCAATCGCCGATCACTCTTCTCTCCACGAAAGTATGGAATATCCCATATATTGATTCATATTTTCTAACACCGCAGAGCTGTAGAGAAACGTTCCGTTTCCAGCGGAAAAGTCTCCAGTGACTCTCCCTTGGTTGACCAATGCGCCCAAGAGCCAAAAAGTGCCTGTAATACGAACATCACCCTCAACATAAATCAACCCCCTAAAGGTACATTTTTGGAAGTCAGCGTCTCCGGTGATGTACATGAGGCCGAAACCATTGTTATATGAAGGTGTGGATGAATTAATTTTTACTTCATCGCCTAATGCAGGATTATTGATGTATATGATGCCCTGAGGAGCTTTATCCAAATGGCCTGAGGTATGAATGTCCGCCTCGGTTGCTGTGGCTTGGCTGAGGATATGTGTCAATTCATTGTTTGTTATACCAAGAAGTTCTGCAAGGGTTTGCCAAGCAGGAAGAGCCTCATCCTTCCACGGAACAGAATCGTTTCCTCCAAATACCTTCATACTACCTCCTAGGGAAATGTTTTGCCCGTTACTTGCCGCCCCAGGCAGGTAATTAGCAATATTTCCTGTGAGTTGCCCTGCATAGTCCACAGGCGGCGCCGGCTCATCAAGTGTAGCTGTGGAATCGTCCGCTCCCGTCCCTCCGTAACTATCGACAGCGTCATCCTGAATCGCGCCAAAAGCACCGGCAGTATCATCTGAACTTGTAGTATTTTCTAAATGATCAAACCCGCTGATAAAGGCACTTCCGGTAAAGTCCGGGGGTCTTCCAACTGCAACTGCTGCCTTGGGATCGACGGAAAGGAGATAACGACATGCTTCAACTACCACGGTTCTCCGTGCATCTCCCCGCCTCCCGGTGGAAGTGATCAATTCAACGATATACCCTGTACCGGTTGCATTCCTGCCCGTCTCTTTATCGTAATACACCAGGTCTGTTTGATCTCCGTCGGAATTCAGGTCCACCCCAAGATCAGACTCGATCTCGTGTCTCACACACAGGGCACTCGTGCCATTGGTTGTGGACGTCTCAGTATAGTTGAGGTTGTCCCATTCACTGGAAGGAAGCAAGCTTGAGGTGTTGACAATGTTATTAACTGAGTCGTCAGTGGGGTCACTGGAAGTAAAGAATATTCTCGTCTCCCAGTTTGCTGTGGGGGATGCAATGGAATCTCCGATATATGCATTTGAAATTCCATTCACAGCAGGAGAAACCTGTGAGCCCCCATTGGCAATGGATACGGAAGAATCATTTCGCATACTCATCCTGGAAATCACCTCTTGAACACCTGCCTCTGCAGTGGCCAACGCCTGGGTTGAGGTCTTGTAATTGCGACTGATCAATATGTCCGTGGAAGAGGTGTTGATGGCCGCAACACCCAGCAGGGTCAATAAAGTCATGGTCAATAATGCAACCACCAGGGCTGCTCCACTCTCATTGAGTATTTTAACTTTCATATCTACTCCTCTATTGAAAAGTATCGGAAACTGTGCCAGGAGTGAATCCGTCCTTACTGGCAGTAACCGTCACAGTAACAGTATCCGTACCGCTATACCCGGTCGTTCCTTCCCAATACCACTTAGGATGACTTCCGCAACCATAGACACCGTCTCCGTTGTGTACTAATGTATCCGTCTCATCTGTATAACCTGAGGCCTGAACCGTAACAGTAACTGTTGCATCTGTAACAGGCATGGAATACTGATTTACAACGCTTACTTCAACTCTGATCTTCCGCTGTCCACTTGATTTATACGGATAACCGGGCTCAAAACTCACTGCTAAACTCAAAGCGGCTGCGGCATCAGAGTCAGCGCTCTCGTTCCCGCATACATCAACAGCCCTGACCATATACCAGTCTGAACTCCCCCCGGAAAAATCCACAAAGGATGTAGATGTGACATATGTATGGATGAGCGTCCATGGTCCTGTTTGTGATGGACCTCGAAAAACGTCATAATGGTCAGGATCGCTATAGATGAAGTCCGTTCCGTCCACGTTGTTCGGTGGCGCTGTCCAGGTAACATCATTCCAAGTTGCTCCATTTATAACAATCACATCTGCGGGTTTTCTCGGGGGCGAGCTTCCTGTAGTTGCAGTCACCCAAGTGGAAGCAACACTTTCAAAACCACACTGATCTACAGCTGTTACTCGATAAAAATATTGTGTGCAGTTTGATATGGGAGAGTCTTGGTATGTCGTTTCCATGTGATCGGTCGTATCTATAAGATTCCATGTTACTGGGGCAGAGACTGCACGATAGATATTATAAATCGCTATATCGCAATTGTTAGATGTGGGGGCGTCCCACTCAAGATCAATCCGGTTGTCAAAGGGGGTGGCAGCCAATCCTGTGGGTGTTCCAGGACCGGTCGAGTCGTTGATTGTAACCTCTGTGGTGTAATTACCTTCACCTGCAGAGTTTTCTGCACTTAAAGTGACATAATAAGTGCAGTCCGGAGGGACTGAGAAGGTGGCATTGGTGTTGTCTTTTGGAATCAGAACAGGAGTGGCATATGTTTCAGGAGAAGTAGTAGTGCCGTAATAGACCTTATATGTGGTTAACTCACAGTCTGTCCCAAGGGAGCTACCTCCCGCATCTGTTGTAACGGCCGACCATTCCACATAGAGCTGGCAGGGATACGTACTGTTCAGACCAGTCGTGGCTACGTCATCTATGGTCGGAGTTCCTGGAAGTGAACATCCCAGGTTGGTCAGTCCGATATTTCTCGGCCTGGCATTGGCTGTGAAAGTAATCGTTCTGAAACCGCCGTTTGCCCCATAATCCGCATCGGCCCGGTCCGTTCTGACTGTCAGGGAGATATTAATTCTTCGTATACTTCTCCTGCTCGCAGAGCTTAACGGAAGAGGATCGCTTGTGGATAAATCACTGCCGCTGTCATCGAAGTATGTGAACACAAGACCGGTGGATGGGATATTTTCGGCCACCGGCTCCGCTCCTGATCCATCCACATCTCTGGTAAGCTCGAGAGTGCCTGTATCCACCGTATATTGGACGGTTTCAACGTTCCCATCACTGTCCACATCTCCCCTGAACGTTATGGAATCATCATCGGCCACTGTAATAATCTCTCCCGCATTCATACCATAGCCTGCTAGGCGAATCTCCTTTGTCATAAAATCTATGCCTACTCTGGCGTTTTGCTGCATCACAGTCATCTGGTCCTGAACCGTATATGACTTCTCCATAGAGGCAAAAAAGTTGAACACACCTACCGTCAATACAGCGCCCACGGCCAGGGCGATCATTAACTCAACCAGGGAGAATCCCTTGTTTCTCTTTTTTCTTTGTTGCTTCATGACTACCTCGCAATCAGAGTATAAAGGCTTATGGAGTCCGAACCCCATGAAACCGTACATTCCACTTTCTTTACATTCGCATATGGAACATTGTCGGTTACCGTCCAGGTTCTTGTATAGATACCCCCTGCATTTCCGCTCTCATCCACGGGATTATTGGAGTCACTTCCGGTCGTTATACTTGCATACGCCATGTCCTTAAAGGCTTCCAACTGTGACTGGGCAAGAACTGTTGCAGCAGTCACCTTCCGTGCTTGGGCATTCCCCTGGCTCACGTAAACTGACATAGCAGCAACACCCAGCAGCCCCATGGAAAGCACCGACATGGATATCAACACCTCAAGGAGTGTAAAACCCTCGCGTTTTGATAAGAGATTTCTCATTTTGATCATTTTCAGCACCTCTGTTTACTATATATGATGGGGTTACAATCGAATGATGCCATTGCATTGGATCCCCTTTATGAACATTCCGTAGTCCTTTGAAACCGATTCATCTACTCCCACGGCGGAGCAAGATCTCCGTCATATGTCCAGAGTTTAATGCGACCTGTAACATTGACACTGATTGCCCGCCACCGATGTGTTCTTTGTTCGTTGCTTTCATCGTCATTAGTGGGGATAATGTATACAGATTCCGTATTGACGCTCGTTGGGGTCCCATCCGGTTCAAAGGTCAGCGTGTCACCGGTTACGTGAATACCATCAGAGTCGATGTTCGTTCCCGTAGAACTGACTATATTTATCCCCCCTGATGCTCTGCCGAATCGTATATCGTCCGGGAGATCAATCGGCCCTTTTGAGGACTCATCGCCATTGGATGCGTTACTCCCGACTTCATCAAGAATGCCGTCGCTATCATTATCATCATGGACCGTATACTGATTATTTGTCGCATCAAAGGTGATCACATAATTGTTTCGCTCAGAAACGGCTTTCATTCGACACACTTGCATTTCTGAAATCAAATCTCTGGCGGCGGAATTAACGCCTATGGTCGTTTTCCAGGCGATCAAATTGGGCATGGCAAAAGCTGCCATAACTCCCAAAACACCCACGGTCACCATCAACTCGGTTAGTGTAAATCCTCTCATATCTTTCAATCTCACACTCATATGAAAATCTCACTTTCCCTTCTCTGACATTTTTTGTCACTCATAATTTGAAATAACTTCATATCTATTTATTTTTTGCATATTTTAGGTAATATAACATTTTACATTTATAATATTATTTTATACTCTATTATTCTACATTTTACAGTTATTTTTATAATTTTAATATTATTTTCATACTCATTGAGTACTCTATTTTTGGTATTTTTTTCACCATCTTGTTTCACTTCTTTATCCTTAATCTTCTTATGGCAACTCAATAAAAGTACTGGCGGTAGTATTAAATAGCAAAAAGCATACCACCTGTTGTAGACACAAGACTTCATTGAAAAACGTATCGATGATGTAATGTGGTGAGTTCTATTGCTGGGGCAGTGAGTGAACGTAAAATATTATTCCAATGTTAAAAACTGTTTTTCAGAAGTTTTGAAACTAACCTCCCCCTGGCTCCCTTTAAAAAGGTGGGGAGTATGATATATTCCTTTTTGTTCAAAATTGAGCACGATGAAAATTTTTGGGCAGGGATAAAAATGATAACTTATTGATATGAAAGAAAGAAGTGGAAAAGAGGTGGGTGTTCAATTACTGGCATGTCTGATAAACGGGTGATGGGTTTTGGGAAATGGTTCACTTTAGAGTTATCTTACTTCTATTTTCAGGTAAGGGGCAATGATAAGAATGTGAATTGAGATAACAGGAATTTCCTGCATTTACCCTTCTGAATAAAACTCAACAATCTTCTGTATGACATTACTGGTAGAGGCCCCTTTTGTCATGGGTATACGTACTACTCTGCCTCCAATGGACTCTACAACATCTTTTCCTACAATGGCCTCTTCACTCCAATCCTCCCCTTTAACGAGGATGTGAGGTTTGAGGAGTGATATGATTTGATACGGGTCAGGTTCATGGAATATAACAACAAAGTCAACACATTCTAGAGCTGCCAGGACCTCGGCCCTCTCATCTTCAGGGACGATGGGTCTCTGGTCTCCCTTTATGATTTTTACTGAATGGTCGCTATTCACAGCCACTATCAAATGATCTCCTAGTTTTTTTGCTTCCTGCAAGTACCGAATGTGCCCCACATGGATCAAATCGAAACATCCGTTTGTAAAGACAATTACTTTTCCCTCATTTCGTAACCGGTCAACAATAGACTTGATTTCATTTCTTGTTTTGATCTTGGATTTCAAAATACAACAACTCCTTTACTCTTCAATGACCTCTCTCCATGCCTCTCTTATCAAAGGCAGCTTAATAAAGGCTTTATGAATTGCTGAAGGGCAATACAAAATTTGGGAATTTCCTGATCCTGAGGCATTCAAAACGG
>JAXHSZ010000368.1:0-4384 GCA_034190725.1 Thermodesulfobacteriota bacterium | reverse complement strand
TCATTTTTTTAACCCTGTTAGGTATATGAAGCTGCTTGAGATTATTGCAGGAGAGGAAACACTGCCTGAAATCGTTGAATTCATGGCCGATTACGGGGAAAGGATTCCTGGTTTCTCCTCTTGTTGGCCTGTCTTGCGTCATTCCCCATCTTTGCACAGGATTATATTATCTATAACCTGAATCTTATAATGATACATGTGATTGTTGCCCTGGGGATGAACATCCTTGTGGGATACACAGGACAGATATCTTTGGGACACGCCGGTTTCTTTGCAATTGGAGCCTATACATCGGTTCTGTTGATGACCAAGCTTCATGTGCCTTTTTTGCTTGCACTCCCTGCTTCCGGCCTGGTTTCTGGTTTCTTTGGTTTTCTCTTGGGACTTCCTGCCCTGAGATTGAAAGGCCCTTACCTTGTCATTGCAACAATGGGTTTTGGTATGGCAATCATCCAGATCATTGGACATTGGGAGTCTTTCTTTGGCGGACATATGGGCATCATAACTCCATCCATATCCTTTGGGCCTTTTATTCTGGATACGGATAAGGAACTCTATTTTTTGATTTTAGCGGTTACAGTAGGTATGACGATAGCAGCCATAAATATTATCAAGTCGAGGATCGGGAGGGCTTTTGTTGCTATCAGGGACAGTGATATAGCTGCTGAAACCATGGGAGTCAGCCTCACCTATTACAAGACTCTGGCATTTGCAGTGAGTGCATTCTACACAGGCATTGCAGGGAGTTTGATGGGATTTGTACTCGGATTTATCAATCCCCAGAATTTTAATCTCTTTCTCTCCATTGCCTTTTTGGCCATGGTTGTAGTAGGAGGTCTGGGATCGATACTGGGTTCCATTCTGGGGGCAATACTCATTACGGTCTTGCAGCAACAGTTGAACAATATACCTGAGATCCCTCTCTTTGGGAAATGGGTGATTTTCCTCTCTGAGAGATGGTTTAGCATGAGTGGAATAGCAAATGTTTCCAGCATTATATTTGGGTTGATCATGATCATGATCGTCATCTTTGAACCTTTGGGATTGTGGGGACGGTGGTTGAAGATTAAATACTATTGGAAAACTTGGCCATTTTAGCTCAATTTTCCATTCCCCAGGTTTAACACTTCGTATTTGAGGTGAAAAACTTTAGGAAGTGACACTGCGCTGACGCAGGAGAAGTCAGAATTCAAGAGTCAGGAGACAGAATAGAATACCTTCAATGAGAGAGGCAGGAAGAGAATCATGTTAAGCCAGTTATCTCAGGTAATAGCCAGTGGATTAGCCATAGGAAGCTGTTATGCACTCATTGCCCTGGCAATGGTGATCATCTATAAGACATCGGAAGTACTGAACTTTGCCCAGGGTGAGATGGCAATGGTCAGCACATTTATCGCATATACACTTCTTACTACATATGATATCCCTTTTATTATTGCTTTTCCCCTCACATTACTATTTTCTTTGATCCTGGGAATGATCATAGAATTTCTGTTTCTGAGGCCTGCCAAAGATCCTACTGTTTTAGGACTGATTGTGATCACTCTTGGGGCTGAGATGATCCTGTACGGCATCGCCGGATGGAAATGGGGGGCTGAGACCAAGAGTTTTCCTTCTCCAATATTAGACACAAAGGTTTACAACATAAAAGGGATTGTGATCAGTCAGTTGAATATATGGGTCTTCGTGGTATGTATCGGACTGATGCTCCTTTTGTTTCTCTTTTTCAGATTTTCCACGTTGGGAGTTGCCATGAAGGCAACGGCCCAAAATCATATGGCGGCCCGTCTTATGGGGATTCGTGCAAAGAGGATTCTTTCATTTACATGGGGGCTCAGCGCACTGATCGGTGCGGTAGCCGGTGTGCTCATCGCTCCTATTACACTTTTGGACCCCAATATGATGGTTGATCCCCTCTTGAAGGCCTTTGCCTCGGCAGTTCTTGGTGGGATGACAAGTATGCCGGGCGCTGCGGTTGGAGGCGGAATTTTAGGTGTTGTTGAGAATCTCTTCGGATGGTATGTATCCACGGAGTTCAAGTCCGTGGTGGCATTTGCAATTATTGTGATCGTTTTATGTGTTCGGCCCAGTGGGCTTTTGGCAAGACACTATGTAAAAAAAGTTTAAACAATTTAATTGAATTCATGAAAGGAGATAGGTATGGTTTCAAATTATTCAAAGAGTGTTTTCGTTGTTTTTTCATTCATTATTTCTCTCAGCTTTTTCTTCAGTCATTCCATTGCTTCTGAAGTTGGTATATCTGATGATACCATCAAGATCGGTCAGTGGAGTCCGCAGACCGGCCCGGCAGCCTTATGGGGATCTGTTGCCAGAGGCACGGACTGTTACTTTAAGATGTTGAATGCCGAGGGAGGGATACATGGAAGGAAACTCAAACAATACTTGCGGGACGATGCGTACCAACCCCCAAGAACTGTCGGTGCCGTTAAAGAACTTGTGGGAAGAGTAGGGGTGTTCGGTTTTGTTGGGGGTGTAGGTACGGCAAACGGTATGGCAGTGAAGAGGTTTCTGCATACTCGAAAGATCCCCTGGGTGGGACCACTGTCAGGTTCAAGCAAGTGGGCAAACCCGCCGACCAGATATCTCTTTGCCCTGTATCCCAATTATATTGATGAGGCTCATCTTTTAACATCATATGCTTACATGACCCTCGACAAAAAGAGGATCGCCTTCTTTTACCAAAATGATGACTATGGCAAAGAAGGCCTGATGGGTGCAAAAAAAACTTTGAAAAGGTATAACGCCAAACTGGTGCACGAAGTCTCAGTAGAACCTCTGGATACGGATATCAGCTCTCAGATATTGAAATTAAAGATGTCAAAACCCGATGTGGTGATCCTGTGGCTCCTGCCGAAGCATGCCGCAATGACCATGGGTGCGGCTGCAAAGATGAGCTTTAAGCCTGTCTGGATGACCACAAGTACTTTGTCCGATGTGCCTTTGATGCACAAGATAACAAAGGGATTGTGGGATGGAGTGATATTTGATTCCTTTGGGGAACTTCCTGATTCAAAGCATCCCCTGATGATCAAGTACAAGAAAGCCCGTGATGAATTTGCTCCTCGTGAAAACTGGGGAGTGTTTTTCACAGCCGGATTTCTTTTTGCGGAACCGATGATAGAAGCATTCAGACGTGCCGGACGGGACCTGACCAGGGAAAATTTCGTTGACGCGATGGAGACAATTAAGAACTGGGATAAAGGTACCGGTCATAAGATTACATTCGGACCCAATCAACGCCAAGGGCAACGGGCTGTATTCCTGGCGAAATGTCAGAAAGGAAATGGCGTGAGACTCAGTGACTGGTTAGAGGTGAAATAGGGAAGGACTCTCCCATGGCTTTCTTTCAAGCAGAGAACCTCTTGATTCGGTTTGGAGGGATCAGAGCCCTGAATAATATCAGCTTTCAGGTGGAGGAAAATTCCATCTTCTCCATAATCGGTCCCAATGGAGCGGGGAAGACAACCATCTTCAACTGTATCAGTGGGATTTACAAGCCGGATGAGGGAAGAATACTCTTTGAAGGAAAAGATATTACAGGATGCAAACCCCATCAAATCGCAGGAAAGGGGATTGCCCGAACATTTCAGAATATTGAGTTGTTTTCTCATATGACTGCCCTTGATAATCTTTTATTGGGAAGACACTGTCACATGAAGACCAATATCTTAAATAGTGCCTTCTTCTCTCAAAAGGTGAGAAGGGAGGAGATTTCACATCGAGGGACTGTAGAACGGATCATTGACTTTCTCGATCTGCAGTCCGCCAGAAATCAACTGGTTGCAAACCTTCCGTTTGGTACCCAGAGACTTGTGGAACTTGGCAGGGCTTTGGCCCTGGAGCCACAACTCCTTCTTCTGGATGAGCCTTCAGCAGGCATGAATCTTGAGGAAAAAGAAGATCTCATAATATGGATTCAGGATATTAAAGAGGACTTCGGTATTACAGTACTGCTCATAGAGCATGACATGAAACTTGTGATGGATATTTCCGATCGGGTCATGGCCGTCAACTACGGGGAAAAGATAGCTGAAGGCCTTCCTTCGGAAGTGCAAAACCATCCGGAAGTACTCAAAGCATATCTGGGAGAGGAAGAAGCATTTGCTTAAAGTAAAAAACATAGAGACCAGTTATAGATTTGTCAATGCCATTCGGGGAGTTTCTCTGGATTTAGAGGAGGGTGATATTCGAACCATCCTGGGAGCAAATGGAGCAGGGAAGACGACCATCCAGAAGACAATAATGGGGCTTCTGGATGATCAGCCGGAGAAAGGCACAATCGAGTTTTTAGGCAAGAAAATCGATGGGATGGATACGGAGGATATCGTTCGTCTCGGCATATCGTATGTTCCCGAAGGGAGGG
>JAXHSZ010000367.1:0-5299 GCA_034190725.1 Thermodesulfobacteriota bacterium | reverse complement strand
GTGAAGTTTCAGTAGCGAAAGTCATTGGTTTGTCCTGTATTTACAGATATTCACATGTTTTCATTTTTCTTTGTGCCTCTGTGCCTTTGCCTCTTTGTTCCTCTTTAGACAGATATTTCAATTTCAATATATGGTTATCTCGAAAAACTTCATGGGCGAGTGATATATGCAGCAAAGTATTACAGTCGTATCCTTTGATGTTGACGGGACCCTGATTCCAATGGAATTCAACAACCTTGTGTGGAAGGAAGAGCTTCCGTCCCTCTTTGCCAAGAAGAAGGGGATCAGTGTTGAAGATGCCCGTGCTTTTATTATATCAGAGTATGAAAGGATCGGGGAAGAGGACCTCCGCTGGTACAAAATGCGCCACTGGATAGACTACTTTGACCTGGACACCACTTTGGAGGCGATCCTTGCAAAATATGAGTCCAGCATAGAGGTGTTTCCTGATGTTATCCCGGCCCTGGAACGGCTGAAACACAGGTATACTCTGATTATCACCACAGCCATGACCAGGGAGTTTCTGGACGTAAAGATACAGGAAATCAAACGGTTTTTTCAACATGACTTTTCCGTGATATCGGATTTCAAGCAACTCAAGACACCGGAAAGCTACCGGAGTATCTGCAGAGAGTTGAATATTTTCCCTTCGGAACTGCTTCACATCGGCGACCAGTTGAAATTTGATTATTTAGCTCCGAAGGAAGCAGGGGCAAGAGCCATTTTACTGGACAGAGAGAAGGAGAGGGCAGGGGATTCGATTATCCATAGTTTAAGGGAATTGGAACTATAGATTGTTTTATATGCAGTGTGGTTAACAGAAATCAATAAAGGGATGAATACGCAATAAAATGATTACATTGTTGGATTATGGTGCGGGAAATGTCAGAAGTGTCATTAATGCCATAGAGAACCTTGGCGAGACGGTTGAAATTGTTTCGAATGGTGAGGATATTCTTTCGGCGGAAAAGGTCGTTTTCCCAGGAGTAGGCGCTTTCGGCAGTATGATGGAGACCCTTGAAAAGAGGAATTTGGTGAAACCTTTGCTTGAATATCTGAAATCCAATAGACCTTTTCTTGGTATCTGTATGGGATTACAGGTCCTCTTTGAATCCAGTGAAGAAGCTCCTCATATACGAGGGCTGGGCTTTATTCCCGGTATGGTAAGAAGGTTCACCACCCGCCTGTCTGTTCCTCACATCGGGTGGAACGGCCTGAATTTGAAACAACCCTCACACATCTTCAATGGGCTTGGAGGTGATGAAAAATTCTATTTTGTCCATTCATACCATGTGGTGCCTGAGGATGATTCCGTTGTTCTCACAACCACCGATTATGGATACAGGTTTACAAGCAGCATTCAAAAAGGGAATATCATTGCCACTCAGTTCCATCCGGAAAAGAGCGGACTTTCAGGGCTTCGTATTTTAAAGAATTTTCTGGAAACCGAGACGGTCTCAAAAAATCCTGCCCGAATCTCAAAAGAAACTCTGCTGGCAAAGAGGATCATTGCCTGTCTCGATGTCCGTTCCAATGACCAGGGAGATCTGGTGGTCACGAAGGGAGACCGGTATGATGTGAGGGAAAACGGATCTGTGAGAAATCTCGGGAAGCCCGTTGAATTGGCAAGACGATACTACGAAGAAGGGGCTGACGAGATCACTTTTCTCAACATCACGGGTTTCAGAGACTTTCCTCTTGAAGACATGCCCATGCTGGAAGTGCTCAGGCAAACCTCGAAAAATGTCTTTGTTCCACTGACAATCGGCGGAGGGATCAGGGATTATACTGACAAAAACGGCAGGGAATACTCTGCCCTCCAAGTTGCCTCAGAGTATTTCAGATCCGGGGCGGACAAGGTTTCCATCGGAAGTGACGCTGTTTGTATTGTTGAAGAGTATCTGAAGACCGGAAAAAAGACCGGTGCAAGTGCCATCGAAGAGATATCACGCGTATACGGGAATCAAGCGGTTGTCATATCAATTGATCCCAGGAGGGTCTATGAGAAATCCCCGGATAAAGTCAAACACCGGTTGATTGAGACCTCCGTTCCAGGCCCCAAAGGTGAGCAGTATTGCTGGTATCAGTGTACAATAAAAGGCGGACGTGAAGGGAGGGATCTGGACGCTGTCACCCTGTCACAAATCTGTGAAAAACTGGGAGCAGGAGAAATCCTGCTGAACTGTATTGACCGGGACGGGACCAACATGGGATTTGACATAGAGCTGATAAATGCAGTGAAAAGAGCCGTTTCCATACCAGTGATCGCATCAAGTGGTGCAGGATGTGCGGAACATTTTTATGAAGTTTTCACACGAACAGAAGCGGAATCCGCTTTGTCAGCAGGTATCTTCCATAGAAGAGAGGTTTCAATTGGAGCTGTGAAAGACTTTCTGAAAGGCAAGGTGGAAATCTGCCATTGATCCGTGAAGAGGGAAAAGGAACACGGTCATTCTGACTGCGTCATCACATTTGAAAACAGAGGCAAATATTGCCTAGTATCCATCCGGAAAAAAGATATTTAATTGCATTGTCAAAGAAGAGAAAAATTTTCTGAGCTGTTACGTTGGATTACTTGAAGCACCGACAAGCGGTGAACCTGGGCAACCGCACAGGTCGAAAAATTGTGGAGTATGATACTTTTGGTTGGCTCAATTTTTGCAGTATATACAGTTACACAGTTACAGTTATGTAGTTGCAGTGAGCCAAGTTCACCGCTTGCCGCAACCTTGCGGAACCGCACAGGTTAAACTGAGAACAACGGACCCTCATTTTGGGCGAAAAATTTGCGCATGTTCTTTATGTATTTTAAATTTTTGTCGATAAGATTAGGTAGTGTCAATCCATAAATGGTTATTTTTTGCAATCTCTGCGTCAGACTCAGATTTTAATCCTCAAAATACTCAATGTATTCCTGCGGTTAAAATCTTCGTCTTCCTTGACCCTGCAGAAAATATCTCATTTCTGAATGGACACTCGGTATTGATAAAATAGGGAGGAAATCAGCCCATGAAGATAACGCCCAACGATATATTGAAAAATGTTATCCCACAAGAGACTAAAAATGCAGAAAAACCCTCCGAAGGAAAGTTCGGAGAGATCCTTCAGCAGGCCTTTGAGAATACTTCAACTCACAAAAGCCAGAGCATAGGCCCGCCACCGGCGCAAAGTATGCCTGAGATTCGATTTGATCCGCTTTCATTCGAACATCGGACACAGATCGTCGCCAGGGTTAAGGAATTTCTGAATGTTTTTGAAGAGTATCAAAAGAAATTGGGTGACCCTGAACTCACTCTGAAAGATATTCATCCTGTTGTTACTCAAATGGATGAGCAGACAAAAGGACTCCTGCCCCTTCTGGATTCACTCCCTGAGGGAGATGAGATAAAGGAAATCCTCAATAGCACTCTTATCTATTCAAGCATTGAAATAGCAAAGTTCAATAGGGGCGACTATACGGTGTAATGAGTGTTCAGACCTTCAGCATGATCCATAATACATGAAGAGGGTCTGAACCATATATCTGCCCAGAAAAAAGCTCCCAACTACAACCCACCTTCAAAACCCAGGATTTGTTCCTGGCTCATCCACGAAGAAGTCCATTATTATTCATTTTAAGACGGTCTTTTCATAGCCCCGAATGTACTGAATTCAGGGATAAAAACCTTGACAAAACCGTACCCTTATGCTAATCGTTGCAATGAACGGTCATTCAGTATGGAGCCTTTTAACAAAGGGTACCTTTTCATACCCCGGAACGTTTTGAGCATCTGATTTGAGGGTCTTCTTTACCCGATAGTGCATCCACAAAATATCTTATTTCTGGATGGTCACTCATAACCGCTCATTTTTTACCTCACCTCCATTCGGCAAAAACAGGATTTTAAAACATCCATGCAAAAGATCCATGCAACAGAAATCGACTTCGTGAAATCTTTGATAAGAGATCAGATTTACCATATTTTTTCGGGAGGAAACTGATGGATTTTGATTTGAATGAAGAACAGTTGGCCATGCAAAGACTGGCCAGGGATTTTGCCCAAAAAGAGATCGCTCCGGTAGTGGATGCTGATGAAAAGGCCCATAGGTTTCAGAGAGAGATTGTCAGGAAGATGGGCGAACTGGGGTTTTTAGGATGCCCCATACCCGAGGAGTATGGTGGCTCAAATGTAGGTTTTTTAGGACATGCCATAGTGACGGAAGAGATAGCAAGGGTCAGTGGATCCTTAAGGGCCCCTTTTAATATGCAGACAATGGGGACTTCAATGACCATATTGAAATTTGGAACCGAAGAACAGAAAAAAAAGTATATCCCGAAGCTGGTGAGTGCGGAATGGCTGGGGTGCTTTTGTATTACCGAACCCAATGCCGGATCGGATGTTGCGGCCATGAAGACGACCGCTGTTGAGGAAGGTGACTTTTTCATTCTCAACGGAACAAAGACATGGATCACTTACGCTACAGTGGCTGATGTGGCAGTCATGTTTGCATATACTGACAAAAGCCAGAAGCACAAGGGCATGTCGGCATTCATTGTGGATATGAAATCTCCCGGCATCTCGACACCGGAGATTGCGGATAAGTTTGGATGGCATGCCTGTCCAACCGGAGAAGTTGTCATGGAAGATGTCAAGGTTCCCAAGGAAAATCTCATGGGAAAGACAGGGCAGGGCTTTGCCATAGTAATGGCCGACCTGGACTGTACCCGCCTGAGCTGTGCTGCCGGAGCAGTGGGAGTCGCTCAGGCGTGTATAGATGCCTGTGTACAATATTGTAATGAGAGAGAACAGTTCGGACAACTCATAGGCAAATTTCAGATGAATCAGGCGATCATCGCGGACATGGTTGTGAATACCGAGGCTGCCAGGTTGATGACATATAGGTGTGCGGTTCAGAAAGATCAGGGAAGACGAAACACTCTGGAGACGTGTATGGCAAAGTACTTTGCCACGGAGAATGGAGTGAAAGCCGCTGACCAGGCCATAAAGCTCTTTGGGGCCTATGGGATATCCGGTGAGTATCCTGTGGAGAGATACTATAGAGAGGCAAAGATTTACCAAATTGTCGAAGGGGCAGCCAATATTCAGAAGATGATAATAGGTACGGATGCCCTGGGTTACAGAAAAGCCAATGGCTGAAAATGTATATTTGATATTGAAATGTGCGGAGAAAGAGGCAATTTGAAAGAGTACTGTATTTCATCCGTTTTGAAGCAACATTTAAATCCGAAATTCGAATATCGAAGCAAGAAAAAAATTCAAATGACAAAAATCTCAATGATATAAACGAAAATCGACAG
>JAXHSZ010000366.1:0-23299 GCA_034190725.1 Thermodesulfobacteriota bacterium | reverse complement strand
TCGAAGAAGCTTTTGTTGAGCTGGATATGGAAGATTGCCCACTTCATCCAGAAAAAGAGTACCACCTTCCGCCAATTCGAAATGGCCCGGCTTATCTGTGTAGGCTCCTGTAAAGGCTCCCTTCTTATAGCCAAACAACTCACTTTCAATTAAGGTTTCAGGAATTGCACCACAGTCCACGGCCACAAAGGGCCCTTCCTTGACTCTACTCAGTTGGTGAATGGAACGAGCCAGGATTTCCTTTCCTGTTCCGCTATCTCCTATTATCAAAATAGTGAATGAAGTGGGAGCAACCTTTTCTACGAGATGAATAATTTTCTTGATCTGATCGCTTGTTCCCATAAGCCTGTGAAGTGAAGTGCGTTCATCCAGGGCATCCCTGAGTCTCTCGATCTCCTGAGTGAGGTCTCGTTTCTCCAGGGCTCGTTTAATGGAAAAGAGAAGGTCATTGTTGTCAACCGGTTTCGTAATATAGTCATAAACTCCCATCTTCATGGCCTTTACTGCAGACTTTATATCTGCATAGGCAGTAATCATGATGATGGGTATTTCCGGAATTTGCCTCTTCATTTCCTGGGCCACTTCCATGCCGTTCTTTTCAGGCATTCGATAATCCAAAAGAACAAGGTCGGGAATTTCTTCTTCTAAAAAAACCATTGCTTCGCTGTCATTTTGTGCTTGAATCACTGTATACTTTGCTCTTTGAAGAACATTGTTCATTGTCCAGCGAAAGTCTTGATCATCATCAACCAGGAGTATCTTCCTCTTTGCAAAGGATTGTTGAGTCATTGACATGTTACCCTTCACTTTATCCCTGAACGGCAGGCAATCCCACAGAAACGGTTGTTCCACACTGCGATTTACTTTCCATGGTGATAGTGCCATTATGTTGTTCTACGATGGAATGACAGATGCTCAATCCCAATCCTATCCCCTTATCTTTCGTTGTGAAGAAAGGATCGAAGATCATGTGACGATAGTCTTCGGGGATACCGGATCCATTATCAATAATTTCCACTTCAACCATATTCTTTTCACTCAGAAAGTGTGTGTGGACTCCTATCACTCCTTCATTTGATATGGCCTGAATGGCGTTCAAGAAGAGATTGAGAAATACCTGACTGAGCTTCTCGTTGTCCCCCACTATCTTCGGAAGGTTTTCATCCAATTGTTCCACAAAGGAAATGTGTACAGGAGGCATATGAATCTTAGCAATATTCCATGTTTTGGTGATCACCTGGTTGATGTCCACGTTCTTCCATTCAAGACTGGAAGGTCTTGCAAACTCTAAGAGATTCTGTATCAGTTTGTTTGCCCTCTGACTGCTGCGATAGATCATCTGAAGGTTTTCACTCAGTAATCGTGTAAGATCCATACCGTCCAGGCAGAATTGAGAGCATGAACTGATAACCGCCAGGGGATTTCTCAGTTCGTGGGCAAGACCTGCGGCAAGTTGTCCAAGTGAAGAAAGCTTTTCAGACCGGGTCATGAGTTCTTTCATTTTTTCCAGTTCTGTAAGATCTATGGCAGAAAGAAATGTGCCCCGGATAGAAGTGAGTTGTAATTCAGTAACATTTAAGAGCCTTTTCTCACCCTTCTTTGTTCGTACCCAACAGTTGTAAGTTATTGAAGCCCCATCTTTTTCCTTCAGCTTCATTCTCCGGGCGTTTTCAACCTTTTCTCGGTCCTCATGGTCCACAATTTCAATGAAATGAAGCTGCTCCAATTCTTCCCTGCTGTAGCCCATTACCCGAAGCATTTCTCGGTTCGGTTGCCTCAAACGGCCTGTTCGATCATCAATGAGAACATAATATTCTTTGGCATGTTCATAGAGTTCCCAGTATTGTTTTTGACTCTCCCACAATGCCTCCTCTATTCTCTTCCTCTCGGAGATATCACGGAGAAAGTTCAGTACTGCGGGCCTTCCTTCCCATATGGTTCTCACAGCATTATTCTCAACCCATGTACATTTTCCATTTTTTGTCAATGCTCGAAAAATACTGATTGTGGGAACATCCTCATTGTGCAGTAATCTCGTATGCATTTCCATTACCATGGTAAAGTCTTCAGGATGGATGATCTTATTGAATGGAATATCCAGAATCTCCTGTTCTGTATAGTATGTCATTTCAAGTATCTTTGGGTTCATAAACTTGGACATCCCATCCTGAACCACAATGATACCGTCATTGGAGTTTTCAATGATCTCCTTGTACTTGATTTGAGACTCTCTCAACTGGCGGGTTTTCCCGTATAGATCCTTCTCCAATTCAAGAATTCTATTATCAGGTTCATTCTCTGCGATTTCTCTCTGAAGGATGAAGTCCCGCTTAAAGAGTGCCCTTGAGACCGAATGAACAATCTCAGTATAGGAAAATGGTTTAAGAATGTAATCAAGCGCTCCATAATTCACCATAGCCTGCTTCAGACTCTCCAGGTTTGCCCAGCCTGTCATGATTAAAACTTCTATGTTCTGATCAAATTCTTTGATCTTCCTTAAGGCATTAATTCCATCCATGATGGGCATTTTTATATCCAAAATGGCCATATCGACCGGATTATTTCGAGTAACCTCCACAGCCTCTTTCCCATTGGATGCCAAAAGGACTGTGAAACCATGCTCATGCAATATTTGAGTGAGTGTAGAGCGTATTGTCTCGTCGTCATCGGCAATCAGAATGTTTTTTTCATTCATGGTTTGCCCTCGTAAAACTACCCTACAATAGTTCAACCAACGAAGTGGATGGAATTCAGAAGTCAGGAGTCAGAATGAAAGAACCGGAAAAACTTTTCAGGAAGATAAGTATGGTAGAAGGGTAGCCATTCACAAGTTCGAGTTTCACAGGTTTCAGGTGTCTGGTTTCGGGTTTCAGGTTCAAGAAAGAATGGGGTGACAACTCAGAACTATGTGTATGGAGAGGACCTTGATGTCGAAAAAAAACTATTAAGCTTGAACGAAAAGTGTATTTCCAGCCTTTTTCTCTTCTGACATCTGAAACCTGACACCCGTAACCAAGATTTAAGTATTTGTGATGGTACATCCTCACCGTACAAGAACATCAATGATAAGACCTGTGAATGATTACTTAGAAGGTCCATCATTTTTTTTAACATATGTGTTACCGAACTCAAGTCAGCTTTGTTCGATCCAAAAATTAAAACCGGAGTAATGGTGAAGAATATTTCGAGGATTTTTTATTTGATAATCGGACAAAGATGGCATGAATATGGGATGAACAGATGTGAGAGTTATTCCTTTACAAATCTTGAGTACACTATTGGAGGCCCTTTGCACTACAGTCTTGAATCCCGACTTCCTGATATCGAAACCGTCACTCTTAATATTGTATATCGCACTTGATATCCGAGGTCAAGAAAACTTTAGAGGTAGAATCTACCGTCTGAATTAATGAGCAAGATATTCGCATTTAATTTTCTTATAGCTGGAAAATAATCTCATTTTAATCTTTTTCCAATAAAATTTCAGATGCATTGTTCCTGAAAATGAGATATATCAAATAACAAAGATATTTTTATCATGCGTCATTTTTAATAGACCTCTTTTTCATCAAAAACCTTTTCAGCCCAGACAGTGAGATCGCTTCCCTCCACTTTTCTGTAGAAACAGGTCCTGTATCCTGTATGACAGGCTGCCACCTTCTGTTGTACTTTTACCAGAAGAGCATCCATGTCGCAATCCACGAAGATTTCTTTTACATCCTGAGTATGTCCTGAGGTTTCTCCCTTCACCCATACTTTCTTCCTGGATCGACTCCAGAAATGGACCCTCCCGGTTTCTATAGTTCTCTGAACTGTTTCCTTATTCATATACCCCAGCATGAGGACCTGTCCATTTTCATAGTCTTGGATAATTGCGGGTACTAATCCTTTTTCGTCAAATGTAATATCATCCATCAATCTCATTGTCCTTCCTTACAACTGTTTCATGTCCATCTCTAAATGGCTGTTTTCTGCAATCTCTGCGTCAGACTCAGATGTAAGGACACATTGCAATGTGCCCCCCCCTTTTCATTGACCTTTAAAAATATTTCATTTCTGGACGGACACGATTTCATTCCCCACTTCTATGTCGCCACCTGTAATTACCCTTGCGAATATCCCTTCTTTCGGCATAATGCAGTCACCGGTCTGTTGAAAGATGGCACAACCTGTGTGACATTTTTTACCGATCTGGGTTACTTCCAGAATGATCCGCTCCCCTATTCTGATTCTTTTCCCAATGGGCAGTCCCGGCAGGTCAATCCCTTTGGTGGTTATATTTTCAGCAAAATCTCCAGGGTGCACATCCAGGCCCTTATCTCTCATCTTTTGGATGCTCTCAAGAGCCAGGAGACTCACCTGACGGTGCCAATCACCTCCATGTGCGTCACCTTTCAGACCAAAACCTTCAATGAGGATTCCCTTCTTTATATCTTCTTTTCTGACGCCTTTTTTCTTACTGGTACAGACGGCAACTACTTTCCCTTTCATAAGGTCTTTTTCCATTGACTTGAATGAGAGTGGGATTTCAGGTATCAGTTATGTGCTATTTACACCTCCTGAATAAGTATATGTCATCATGGGGTATTGTCAAGGACAATTTCCGAGAAAGGATTTGCCTTTCAGATTCTTTTTTTGTATTCTGAAGCGGTGCTATACAGTAACTTATCAAAAAAAACGTGGCAATTCGTAGGAGTCAGGATTCACAAGTTTCAGGTGTCTGGTTTCAGGTGTTAGGCTCAAGAAGAAATGCAGTGATAACTCGTGTCCATCAAGAAATGAGATAATTTTAGAAGAAGAGGAGTTTCTGATGAATATATACTTTAGGAATGTAATGGTACTAAGAAGGCATTGTCTCACATATTTTATGACTGTAATGGCAGTTTTTATATCATTGAACATATTGTCCTGTTCCAGCAAGAAAGATGATGAAATAAGAGTAAGAATAGGATATTTACAGACGGATTTACACCAGTTGGCTGTTTTTGTTGCTCTGGAAAAGGGACTTTTTCTGAAAGAGGATGTTAATATCGAAATCGGTGGCATCTTTAAAGCCGGTCCAGAGGAGATGAGTGCCTTTGCTGCCGGCAGCCTCGATGTGGGTTATGTGGGTGAAGCCCCTGCCACAACAGCGGTTGCCAATGGGATCACGGATGTCAAAGTACTGGCCCAAGTGAATAAGGAGGGTTCTGCGCTGCTTGTGGGAAAGAACTCTCCCATAAAGAGTATTGAGGATCTTCGGGGAAAAACAATTGCCATTCCAGGCTTCTCTACTGTACAGGATTTTTTGGTCAGAAAGGCGTTGGTAAGACATGGAATGGGATTCAATGAAGTGAAGATAATTGTGATCAAACCTCCAGAGATGATGTGGGCATTGGAATCTGGAGATATTGATGCCTTCATTGCATGGGAACCACATGTTGCCAAGACAATTACAAAAGGGATAGGGAGAATACTTCTTACTTCTCATGATATCTGGGAGCATCATCCCTGTTGTGTGCTTGTGGCCGATAATGGTTTTCTTGAGGAGCATCCTGAAGTGATACGAAAAATTGTACAAGTTCATATCAAAGCAACGGATTTTATAAATGCGTACCCTGACGAAGCAGTAAAGATAGGAATAAGATATACAGGAATGGATGAAAACGCTGTCAGGCAAGCAATGAAGAATATTGAATTTGATTATCTCCCAAGCAGAGAAGGCGAGATGGAATATGTGGATTTCCTGAATAGTTTAGGCTATATAAAGATCGTAGATCCAAAGGCATTTACCGATACATTCATCGATTCTTCGTTTCTCAAGGAGATTGTTAACGAATGAGAGGCTCACGATACATCCTGTTGATCAGTCTCATTGTTTCCTGGCAAGTATTCTCTTCTCTGGATATCCTCCCCAAGCAGAAGATTCCGTCTCCGGTGGATGTGGCATTCGGAGTCATGGATCTTATGATCATAGGATTGCCACCTGGGTACAAACTGGGACATCACATTTATGCAAGTCTGAACCGGGTTTTTTGGGGATTTTCATTTGCTGTACTCATCGGCATCCCGCTGGGGATATCCATGGGGCGGTCAAGAAGAATCAAAGAAATGTTGGATCCTGTTATAGAAGTACTGAGGCCCATTCCACCACTGGCATGGATTCCCATTTCCATACTCTGGTTTGGGATCGGGATAAAATCTGCAGCTTTTATCATATTCTTGGGGGCTTTCTTTCCGATCGTCTTAAGCAGCATAGCAGGGGTTATCGCCATTGACGTGGTTCTCATTGAAGCGTCTCGTAGTTTAGGTGCGGGTAAGAGACAGGTCACTTCAAAGGTTTTGATTCCAGGGGCGATGCCTTCAATCTTCACCGGACTCAGAATAGGACTGGGCATAGGATGGATGACATTGGTGGCGGCGGAATTCACCGGAGTGAAGACAGGCTATGGTTTAGGTTACATGATAATGACGGCTCGGGATATTCAAAGGCCGGATGAAATTGTGGCCGGAATGTTTATTATAGGAATAATAGGGTACCTGATGGATAGAGTATTAAGGCTGGTAGAAGCATCGGTTCTCAGATGGAGATAAAAATCACATCAATATTTAGTGTCTGAACGAAAAAGACAGTTTTCGTTCAGACACTATTTAAATCTCTGGTCTAATAGTTGCCTTGCTTTTTTGCATAAAGTGGTAGGTATTTCTTTATTCTTGGCCAAGTGGGTGAGCTCTTTCTCCCTCATGTTACCCAGCAGCTTGAGTGATATATCCAATGGGGTTTTGGGATTATTCACCAGCGCCAGTTTTATCTTACGCTTGCTCATCCATTCCTTGTTTTTTGCTATCATTCGCAGGATCTCATCGACTACATTTCTTGATTGTGCAATCTGTTGGATCTCGCTCTCTGTAATCTTAGGACTCCGTATCACGGAAGTCGATACAAGCTTGTTGGAATCTCGTAGAAGAAGTTCTCTTGCTTCCTTGTTTCCTTTTAAGGCCAGCTGTATCTTGTCGGGGATGGACATGGTCTGCACTCTTTGATAGAGGCTGAGAGAATCCGACTTCACAGCAGCCTCCGCATCCCTCGTCAATTGATCGGCATATGCTGCAGTGTTGGAAGGATCGGGTCTGACATGTTCTGCAGAATCCATATCGTTGCGTTCTTTATTTATTGCCAAAACAAATTACTCTCCCTTGGCTTCTTCAATAATCTTTTCACTGATGTGAGCAGGGACCTCTTCGTAATGGGATAGATCAAGTGTAAAAGTCCCTCTGTCTCCCGTCATTGAACTCAGGTCGGGGGCATATGTTAGAACTTCTGCCATGGGAACCTGAGCCTTTATGATCTGGCTGTTCCCCTTTCCTTCCACGCCCATGACCTTGCCCCGTTTGCTGTTCAAATCTCCGATGATATCACCCATATTCTCATCGGGAACGATGATCTCAATATTCATAATGGGTTCCAGAAGTACCGGATCCGCCTCCAGTGCTCCCTTTTTGAAGGCCATGGAGCCCGCTATCTTAAAGGCCATCTCAGATGAATCAACGGAGTGGAAGGATCCGAAAACCAATGATGTCCTGACATCGACCACAGGGTATCCTGCAATGACACCTTGACTCATGGCCTCAACGATACCCTTTTCTACGGCAGGAATATATTGCTTCGGGATTACACCTCCCACTATCCTATCAACAAATTCAAAGCCTTGTCCTCTGGGGAGTGATTCCATCTCCAACCATGCATCTCCATACTGCCCTCTCCCTCCGGACTGTTTCTTATATTTCCCTTGAATCTTTGTCTTGCCGCGAATCGTCTCCTTATAAGGGACTTTAGGCAATTTCATATCCACTTCAGCACCGAATTTCCTCTTCAATTTCTCCATGGTAACTTCAAGATGAACCTGGCCCATACCGGAGAGGATGGTCTCTTTGGTCTGTTCCTCTCGATGAATCCTGAGAGTGGGATCTTCTTCCGCAAGCTTATGCAAAGATGTTATGGCCTTCTCTTCATCTCCCTTGGACTTCGGTTCAACCGCAAATGAGACAATTGGTGACGGAGATGTGAGCCCTGCAAAGAGGATAGGAGCGTTTTCATCACAGAGGGTGTCTCCTGTGTTGGTCTCTTTGAGTTTTGCAACGGCAACCAGTTCTCCTGCACCGGCAGAGGGTATGGCCTTTTGACTCTTCCCCTCCAACTGAAAAATCTGTCCTACTCTTTCTTTTACGTCTCGAGACGAGTTATAAATCGTCGAATCAGAATTCAAAGTGCCTGAATATATACGGAAAAGAGTGAGCTTCCCTGTATACGGATCGGCTATTGTCTTGAAGACAAAACCGGAGAAAGGTTCTTTTTCATTTGTCTTACGTGTTTCTTCACTTTCTGTTTTGGGATTTTTCCCTGTATATTCTCCTTTTTCCGCTGGAGAAGGAATACATCGAATGATGCTGTCCATGAGCGGTTGGATTCCAATATTTTGGGTGGCTGACCCGCACATCACGGGAACGAATGCCATACTTAAGGTACCTTCCTTTAAACCATTCAGGAGTTCATCAGTGGAAAGTTCCTCACCTTCAAGGTATTTCTCCAGCAATTCATCCGAGGTCTCGGCGATATCTTCTATCATTTTCCCCCTCATTTCCGAAGCCTCTTCATTGAGTTCAGAGGGGATTTCCCCTTCAGTATAGTTTCCACTGCCTTCATTGTCATATATGAGAGCCCTCATCCTTATCAAATCCACAATGCCTTGAAAGGAATTTTCAGCACCTATTGGGATGTGAGTGGCCACTGCCTTCTTTCCGAGTATATTGCTTATGCCCTCCACATGATTGATAAATGATGCCCTTTCTCTGTCCATTTTATTTATGAAGGCTATTCTGGGAATCTCGAATTCATCGCAAAACTCCCATACCCTTTCAGTCTGTACCCTGATGCCTGAAGTTGCATCGATCACTATAACTGCTCCGTCAGCTACGCGTAAGGAGTTTTTCGTATCATTGCTGAAATTTGCATCACCAGGTGTGTCAATTATGTTTATCTTATGTTTATCCCAATCGAGGTGATGAACGGATGAGCTTATTGTGATCTTCCTCTTCATCTCTTCTGGTTCATAATCCATCACCGAAGTTCCATTGTCAACACTTCCAAGACGTTCAGTCATTTTGGCGTTGAATAGCATTGCCTCTGCTATGGAGGTCTTCCCTGCTCCACCGTGAGATACTATTCCTATGTTTCTGAGTTTCAGTATTTCAATTTTTTTCATAGAGTCTCCTTCTGAGAAAGCATTGAATATAAGCCTTTTATGAAGAATATTCTATTTTATCTTGTCGTCAAAAGTCAAGCAAAATGTCCCATGACAAAGAGCCACGGCATTAACCGTCTTCTTCTTGGGATTCGGGCTGTATTGGTTCATGGAATATTATTTTGAAGAAGAGAAAAGCAATGAAAATACGGGAGTAATCCCTCATGTTCTCTGGGCCTGGAGATCATTTTCGACATAATTTCAACCTCCTTGGCAATCTGAGGAGGGAGGTGGGAAGACGATTGTAGGATATCGTTCAGCCAACATAGGTCTATTGGTATCCGTTCACAGTGAGCAGTTCACAGTTAACCGTCCATTAAAACAGAAGAAAAAAGGAGATTATGGGTGCTTCTTTTGAAGAATGAATCTGACCTAAATCTGAGCGCCCACATGTAACTGTTATTCGTTTACAGCCCCTTAAATTTTTATAAAATTCAATCCATTGAAAAAGACCGTGAACTGGGAACCGTGAACAGCAACACCCATAGATATTACATGGGAAATTCCAAATACCGGAAGGCCTCCCCGTACGAGAAGCCCTTTGACTTTCCTATCTCAGCATGTCGCTCTCTCAACCAGGGTTCAAGGTCTTTAAAGTCGGCAATCTGACTCTTGTGAGACTGGAGGGCTGCTATCTTGGTGTCCATAGTCTTGGTTATGTCAATCCAGGTATTGGGATTCGGAGTGGCAAAGAAAAAGATTCCAAGCACTGAATGGGGCATCAACCCCTCTTCCAGCAGCTCTGGAAAAAAATTCTTGTTCCTGGCAGCAGGATAAATGGAATCGAATACTGCAATAGCGGTTTCCCTATGATCCTTATGACTCACATATGGATTTTCAAAGAGGGTATTGGCAGGGTCCATACTGACTACATATGCGGGTTGATGAACCCGGATCATCTTGACCAAACGGCGTCTTAAATCCATATTGTTTTCCAGCTCTCCGTCTTTCATACGAAGGAAATCCACCCTGTTCACCCCTACAGTTTTAGCAGCGGTTCTTTGTTCCTCCTCCCGTATGCGGGCAAGTGTCTCCGGTTTTATATTTGGGTTGTCGGTTCCTTTATCACCACTCGTGCATATTACATAGACAACCTCTCTCCCTTGTCCAGTCCATTTGGCAACGGTGCCGTTGCACCCGAAATCTATGTCATCCGGATGGGGACTGATCACCATGATCCTCCCCGGCTTCTCTGGTATTTCTTTATCCACTCCACTCTCCTGAGGATCTTTGAAAAAATAATATGTTTGTCTTCCTTGACCTTATAAATAATCTCATTTCTGACGGAAATTACCTCACATACCCGGATATGTGAACAACCTTTACGGGTTCATCTAGCAGGTCAGTATGGATTATCAGTTTTTCAGAGATATTCCCCGGCTTGATTTTCTCAAGGGGGAGTTTCAAATCGATGGCATATTTTATCCCTGTCTGGATCTCTCGAAGGTTCATCTCAAAGAGATCGCTATTATAATCTACTTTATCTATTTTGAATTGATCATTATTGACTGATTTAATATTTAAGGAACGTAACAGCATTTTCTGGTTCGAGTTTTTCAATTGGGCCATACTGAGATGTCCAAAGAAGATCCTTTCCGGAGCCACCTGAAGCCTTCCCTTTATGTCCCCGTATATTCTTATCTTCAAAAGTGGTTTGTCAGAGTAATTGGTTTTTAACTGCATCATCCCTCGGTATTTTTCTTCCTTATTCACTTTGTTCATAAAAATGAGACGATAGACCGTGCCTTCTTTTGTGGTTTTCATTTCATAGTCTACCTTGTCAGAGATGGAAAGTTTTATGTCATCCAGTTTAAGGGGGAGGTCTTCATATGCTTGTATTGTGACTTCACGGGTAATCAGTGCTCCTTTAAGCCCCCTGAGGTGCACTGTTTTAGGCTTCACTGTGATAATAGGTTTGACCCTGGCCTTGATAGAAATAGATGCCTGAGGATTTTTGGGATCGTCACTGTAAATTTTAGCTCGTTTATGGATAGAACCATCATAACCGATAGTCTTCACTTCTAAAAAAATATTTCCCTCTCCGTCTGGAGGAATAGTCCGGTCGAACCGGGCCACACTGCATCCTCAGCCGGGTTTCACTCGCTTTATTGTAAGGACTTTGGTTCCTTGATTGAGTATCTTGAATGTATGTTTCAAAACCGTGCCTTCCTTTACTTCACTGAATTGAAACACTTTTTCAGGTATGACCATAATCGGCGTTTCTTTGGTTGGTTCGGCTGTCCACGCAGATATCGAAGTGAACATTACTATTGTAATGGAAAAAGCAGCTTGTAGTATATGTTTCACTCTTTTCATCTTGTTTCCTCTCTCCTTGCTCAATCTGTTCTTCATATGAAGACCGAAAAACTCATTCTGAGATATTACTCTAGCAAAGCATCAAAGTTATTTGCCAAACTGTTACATTCTGATAAAATTGTAGTCTTATTCTTCTATGTCGTCAAGACCTTTTAAATCCTACTCAGTTCACCTCTCACAATGGAGTGGGACTCTGTGTTGAGTTTTTTCACCTGACTCGAGAGGAAATTGAATGCATCAGAATTTTACCTTGGGAGCTGTCTTTGCTTCCTCTGGAGCCTGGAAGAAGGTGGCCTCTCTGAAACCGAATATATTTGCCAAGATATTGTCAGGGAATGACCGTATCTTAATGTTATATGCTTTGACTGTCTCATTATACCTTCTTCGTTCAACTGCAATCCTGTTTTCAGTTCCGGCAAGCTCATCCTGGAGACGAATGAAGTTTTGATTGGCCTTCAAATCAGGATACCTTTCCAGGACCACCAAAAGCCTGCTCAAAGCTGAAGATAACTGATTATTTGCGTCAATCTTTTCTTCAATATTATTCGCACGTCCGACGCTGGCTCTGGCCTGAGTCACTTGAGTGAGAACTTCTCTCTCATGTTTGGCGTATCCCTTGACGGTTTCCACATAATTTGGAATGAGATCATAGCGCCTCTGGAGTTGATTCTCAACCTGGGCCCACGCTCCTTTTACTCCCTCGTCCAAAGCTACAAATCTGTTGTATGTGCCCTTGAAAAAAGAATAGAAAAAAAACACCATGACAACAAGAACTGCAATTACAATGATAGCTATCTTACTGCCTTTACTCATCGATTTCCTCCTCCTTACACAATCCTGTCATTCTGTTTCCAGTGTATCAACGAGAGATGAGAGACGTCTTATCTCTGTTATATACCGATGTATCAATGAATCCACCTCTTCTTTAGAGAGTTTCTTTTCTTTGTCCCTGACATTGAGAAGGGTTTTAAACACATCATGATTCAGCTGAAATTCATCACATGTCTGTGATATTATCTGTTCCTTACGGGCGGGCACGTCTTTCTCTCTTAAATGGAGCAGGGCCCTGAAAATGGCTGTGAAAGCCGGAATTGAACGGACAATAAGGGATTGCATATTGCCTGATTTTTGAGATGTATCCAGGTATCCCTGCCTCAATTGGAGAAGTTTCCCCTTCAATTCCCTTTCGCACTGAACCCGTATGTGCCTCTTTTCAAAAGTGAGTGGGGAAAGGACATCCTCTCCGTAAACCACTTCATAGTTCATCTTCATGTTTAAGAATTCAATAGGAAATGAATCGAGGGAAGATTCTATGTACTCCTTTGTAAGAAAAAGGGGAATATTCACATTCCTCTTCCTCCATTGTGACACAACCTTAAAGCATCGTTCCAAACTGTTTATTCCTTCTTCAGAAAGGACAATGAGAAAGTTCAGGTCTGATTTTTTCGGCACATAATCCCCGCTGGCTCCACTCCCATAAAGAATTATGGCAAGAAGATCATTGCCCAGGGCGTGTTTGTAATCCTGTGTAATCTCTTGAAAGATCTCTTGTGGGTCCTTTGGTATCTTTGTCATTCTTCATACTCCTCTCTAAAATCCCCTGCCGGCTCCACCCCCGCCACTGAGGCCGCCGCCGAAACCTCCGAAACCGCCACTGAAACCACCGAATCCTCCACCAAATCCTCCTCCCCTTCCCATCATCATGAGTAAGAGTAAAGGGAATATACCGCCCCTTGATCGAGCCAACAGGAAGATGATGATGATAAAAAACAGAATGGGAAGAAACCCCAATGCCGTATGTCTCCTTTTCATTGCGGGTCTTCTCGTTCCGGAATCTCCTCCGAGTTTGACTCCTGCGTCTTTTGCAATTATGCTTGATAGAATAACCATACCATTCATAATCCCTTTTCCAAACTGATTCTTGCTCAGATACGGCACCATATAGTTGTCTATTATCTGACCTACGAGACCATCCGGCAGGATACCTTCTACACCATACCCTGTCTCTATCCTGAGCTTCCTCTCCTTGAGAGCAAGAAATATCAAAACACCCTTGTCTTCACCCTTTTTCCCTATACCCCATGACTCATAGAGCTCATTGGCATATGTGGAGTAGTCCATATCCCCCACTGTGTCAATGGTAGCAACAACCACAGACGTACCTGTCTTTTTCAAGACCTCACTGGCTATATATTCCATCTGCTTTTCCTCATCAGAGGAGATGATATTTGCGAAATCATTGACAGCACCTCTTGGTTTTGGAAATTCTCTGTCTCCAAAAACAGTGCTTGAACCTGTAATCAGGAGTACAGAACATACAAGAAACAAAATTATTGGCCGGGGTATGTTCTTCATTCTCAGATTGTCCTTCAATCTTCTTCGCCTCTCTTCTCCATAACTTGATTTATGTCACTCTCGGGACCTTGTATTCCTGTCCATTACTTCTGTTTATGTCATTCAACTTTCTGTAGAGGTTATTCAGGTCTTCCCGGGGAAGTGCGGGAATTGTGTTTACTCCCGCCTTCTTCAGTAAAGAATAGTTCCTCGTCCCAATACCTTCGATTCGTATGAGACCTGCCGCCAGTATCAGACGTGTAATCGTTACTTCAGGGATGTTGAGCATCATATTCAATGATTTATCGGCCTCTTTATTCGTACCAAATATAAGCAGATCATCCGGATTTGTAAAGCCCAATCTTTCAAAATCCAATAATTGTTCCTTGTTGATCAAGTCAATATCCTTACTGTATGGTGTGTATGAGTCTCTGGTTTCTGAAGCGACAGCATGAGATCTGCCAAGGAAAATATCATTGCAATGAGACCGAAAGCATAATCAATTTCAGTGGAGTCTTCTTTACGAGATATTTATTGTGATTATCTTCCTCCCATCCTCGAAGGTTTCGGAACTTAGCATTCCACTGCAAAGTGAGGAAAACCGAGGAATCCAAGAACAAGCATTTCTATTTTCCCATGGAAACCGAAGCGCCCTGATTTTTCCAGGACCGGTCGGTTATTTTTTTTGTTGACGTCTGTATTTCCTTGTTTCATTCTTCCAGGATATTTCTTTACTCTTTCTTTTTTTCTGTCCTTTATGAGGATGCAGCCCCCTGGCAAACAATACGTATTCAGGGATCTCCAGCTCTTCTTCCTGTTTCTTCTTTTTTTTTGTTTCCACTGCCTTTTTATCATCAGGGAGAGGGGGACCTGAAAAGTATTGCACAGGGAGAGTTTCCACCAGATGGATCAACTCATTCGCTCTGTAAAAGATGATACCTTCTATGTGAGCTTTTTGAGCATCAATGGTAAGCAAGACCGGATTCGGATCCCGCCTGCGTCCGATGCGAAGGGCAAGATCCTCTGATGTGGTAAGGTGCACATATTGACGGCCCATAGGCCTGAGACCATGATTCAAGATGTTCGGGTATGCCTTTCTTCTCGTTCCATGATATAATATCTTTGGGGGTACGGACGGTTCATACTGAATCTTTGTGGGAAGAGAATGGCCATAACAGGTACGTATCCGTTTCTCTTCTATCTGGAAGCGTTCCCTATCACTTGCATTGACCACGTACATGATATCCGCCAAACGAATGTAAGACCAGCCTTCCTCTTCATGAATTGCCTGAAGCAGCTCCTTAATAGACACGAACCCATCATGATCCAGCACGAGGCCGAACTCATCAGGGCGGTGTCTCAATATATAGGTCATGAGTTTACTTAAACCTTTTGTTTTCTGGGACTGTGACATAATGGTTCTTTACAAAAAGTTGTAATCAATATGAGTTGCGCAACAAATGAATATTCCCGATCCTGACATTAATCAATCCTTCTTTCTCTGCCACTTCTTTGCACTTTTCAGCATGGGTTCTTGAAGTGGTGGGGAGATCTTTCATGTAGAAATGGGGATAGAATCCAAGAAGGGCATAGGGAATCTCATGATTCAGAGAAGCTATAAACCCTGCAATCCCGGCAACTTCCTCCTCATCCACATAGCCGGGAACAAGAACCGTGCTGGCAATGAATAACGATGGATTGGGTCTTTTTTTTGAGAAATGCGCAACACTTTTGAAATTTTCCAGAGTTCTTTTGTTGCTTGCACCACACAATGCAAGGTGAATCGATTCATTCCATGCTTTCAGATCGAATTTCACGCACCCTCCTGATTCAAGAGAGAGTTCCACTATTTCATGAAGCAATCCTGCATCCATACAACCGTTGGTTTCCCAACAGATACGGAGTATTCTGTTTCTTTTCTTCTTCAGGGCCAGACGTGACATAAGAAGGGAATGGGGCAATTGTGGGGTGGGATCACCGCCGAAATAACAAATGCAGGCAGTATCCTCATCCACAAAATCGGCCAATTGATCAGGGGAGATTCTTTTCTCCTGATATGCTCTTGTCCTGTACTGCCAGTTCTGACAGAACAGACAATTGAATGAACAGGCATTATAAAACACAGCCAGGTTTTTGTATCCGTATTCAGGCCCGGTGGAATAGGCAAACTCTGGATATCCTGCCCCTGTTCCTCCAGGACATACCCAATCGGCTACACAATTGGTGGGAAGGGGATCATAATACGGGAAGAGGTTCCCTTGGTCCGATGTTCCACCCATCAGCTTCCCTTCTTTGTTTATACGGAGCCCGCAGTAACCACTCTTACCTTCCGCTATATGGCATTCTTGAAAACAAATGTGACAGATTTGTCCTGAAGGATCCCTGGGAGCAAGAGGAGGGAGAGAAAACTCTTGTCTCGATCTTTTGTGTGTCTCTTCAATAGGAGCTTTTACCTTCTCGTAATTCTCGCGGATACAGTGTGCACAGGCCATGAGGGCATTAGAGATCAGCCTTGATTCCTTTCCACAGCCGGAGCATCTTCCCATCCATGTTATCCTTTCATTACAGGGTTGATTCTTCTGTGAGGTTTTTCTGAATGATTTTTTTCGGCTCCCAGACCTTTTCTCTGTCTATTATGTGAACGACTCTCCATTCTCTCTTTCGGAGATGATCTCCTATATTCTTCCTGTGACATTTCCAGGGAAGTTTCTCAGCACACATGATGACTGTGAAATTCTTTTTGGAAATCTTCTCCAATTCATCCCTTCCCCTTTGAAAGTCCTCGGTTTGTGTATGTGCATCATAACCGTTCTTCCTATAACCACCGAGTTCTTTCCCAAAATAGTAATACTTTATTCAGTTTCTGTCCAGTATATCCGTCAGGTTTTGTCTCTTGAAATGATCGAATTTGCTCGTGTGAAACCTTCTCACGTCTGCGAGACGTTCAATGCCGTACACTTTAAGAATATCAAGAAATTCATCAATTTGTCGGTTACTGGAACCGATAGTGTGGATTATTGGTTTATCCATCTCTTCATCCAAAGAGTCACCTTAGCTTCAGCCTAGTTGAGTGATTTTTTCCTACTTCGAGGCTATACCTTACTGAATCTGAAGCAAAAAACGTTTCAAATCGAACTCACTGAAGGGTTGGGTTCACTTTCGTTTGCTCCGAATCGTTTTTTACTCCATATTCAGCAACCTACAACCTTTCGTAACGGAAAGAAACGCTCACCTTAGGCTTAAGTTAACGCTTTTAGGGAGGGGGTGGATGAATAGATGCTGAGTTTGAGGGGAAATGTGTAATGAGTTGCATCTTAAATGTCTGCCCAAAGAGATTTCAATTCATTCAGTCGGCCTTCTCTCCAACTCTCGATTCTTCTCCTTTGATCAGGCGCTGTATGTTGTCTTTGTGCTTGAAGATGATCAGAGCTGCAACTACGATGCTTGTTATAAGGTATGTTGTTGAATAAGAAAACAAAACAATCCAGAGAGGCAGGCTTCCTCCGGCCACCATAGAGCCAAGGGAGACATATCGCCACTTATATACCGTACCTGCAAATGTGAGAAAAGAGATGAGAATGGCCCAAGGAACGATGAGCACAAATACGCCAAGGGCAGTGGCTATACCTTTGCCTCCTTTGAATTTTAAAAAGATCGGATAGATATGACCCGTGAATGCACAAAGGACAGTCAGACTTGTTACAAATTCTGATTGAAAAAGCCATATGGCAAAAGCCACAGGGATCAAACCCTTTAAAACATCTCCAAGTAGGGTTAAAGCGCCTACTGTTTTCCCCAGGGTTCTGTAGACATTCGTTGCTCCTATATTCCCACTTCCCTCTTTTCGTATATCAACCTTTCCCCAATATTTCGACAAGATGACTCCAGTGGGTATGGAACCAAGGAGGTATGCGAAGAGAATAAGAACTATACTTTCCGTTGTCATATGAATCTCTTGAACAATGATGGGGCTTTTGATTGAATTAACCGCCGGTCTTAAACCGCCTCTCAGTGTCTTAACAATTGTGAAGAGATTTTAGAAGATACCGCCTTCCTTGTCAAGTGGCAAAGATACAAAACCAAGGCAATATCAAAGCAGATGTTGATTTATAGATGGGCAATATAAAGGAAAAATCATTTAAGTTTTAATAGATTATTTTTAGAAATGACAGATCACTGATACAAAAAGAAGGCAAATGGAAGCTTCTGTGTGTATCAGCGGAAATCTGAGTCTTAATTCTGTAAAACAGACCGAGTTATAAAACAGGTGTGTCTATTTATCAAGGGAAAAAGTTTAGGCTAAATGAGAATTAAAGTTCACAAAAGTGGAAGAGAATTACACAATTGAGACCTCTCAGGTTATCTATGGAATGCATAAAAAGTTTTTAAATACAATAAGTTATAAAATATATTACAAAACAGGAATGATATTTGCTTAGATTATTGAGAAGAGAGTTTATATCATAGAAATATTGGAAGAAAGGGGGGATATATACCAATTTAGAAATAGATTTTTGTCGCAATATACGAAGGAATTTTGTGGGGGAACAATATTAAATTAAACATTAATGTGATGAAAAGTAAGTGAGAAATTCAGGGGAAAGGGGGGGAATGTGTGAGGCAAGGTTTATTGTTCACTCCGTATTTATTATTTATTATTTTTTCCACCAATATTACCTGCCTAGAAATCTCGAGAAAGGGAAAAGTAACCATGAGGGGTGAAGAGTAGAGAACTTTATTTGTTAACAAGGAGGTTGGATAATGAAGAAATTTTTTACGATTTTTCTGGCCCTGCTGTTTGTGGGGTTTGGAATCTCATCGGCTTCGGCCACATACATGGCTGATATCACTTTTGACTATGTGGACAATGGATTAGGGAACTACACATTCATTTTTACGGTCGAGAATACATCTGATGGGGGTGACACAGGAGCACTCGATTTCTTTGAAATCGATTTTGATGCATCAGATGCGACAGATTATTCTGGTATAACCTGGACAGCAGATAATGGTTGGAGTACTTTTGCTGATGACTATTTTGACCCCGGATTTGGCGATCCCATTGAACCTGGGTACGTTATGGCTGATGACTCCATTCTTGGTTCTAATGGCGGAGGCATTGCCCAAGGCGATTCATTAGGAGGATTTTCCGTCACATTTGACTATTCAGGAAGTCTCGATCCAGATGAACAGCTTTTCAGTTGGATTGCAGAGTTTGGAACCAATCTAGATGGCGACGGGATAGATATATATGACTGTGATGGGGAATACAGTTATTCAATCCTCGGTTCTGCCGATGGCACTACATCGCCCAGTGATGTCGCACCCGTCCCTGAACCTGGCACTATGTTGCTTTTAGGAACAGGTTTGGTGGGGCTTTTTGGTCTGGGAAGGAAGAAGCTCAAAAAATAGTTTGACTTGAGGGAAACACTTACAGACCTCTGAGGGGAGGGGTCTGTAGGTAAAAGGGGAAAAGGAAATATAATAGCGAGAAAAGGGGGAAATTATGCTACAGAAGAAGGGTATATTTGTCTTCGTTGCGCTAATCGCAACCATCGGTTTGGTGTTGACAGCCGGTATCGCCACAGCGGACCTGAGAGTCAATGTAATGCCCAATGGTTCCACAACTCAGGCCAACATTTGGGACAGCAAAGGACCATACACATGGCCTGGAAATGCTTTAGAGTTGTGGGGAAATGTTGAATATGACGGGGCGGATCCTTTAACCTATACCTGGAATTTCGGGGCAGGCGAAGGATCGGCGTCCGGAACTGTAACGGATCCGAAGAATATCGCTGAAACCCATACATATGCTAACACAGGTAGCTATGTTGCCACGCTGACCGTAACGGATGGAACAGAGAGTGATACGGATACAGTGTATATCGATGTGGTACCACAGTCCCTCGATGTTGAAGTCAATCTTGCTATCCAGCGGGGGTTGAAGTATCTGTATATGCATAATGGTACAACTACCGTAAATGGTTGTTCAGCGTGTTACTGGGATGGGTATTATAGCACTTATTATCGTCCCGGTTACACAGGTCTGGCAGTTTTGGCCTTTGAAAACCATGGCCACCTGGAAATAAACGATCCTGACCAGGACATCTTTGCTGAGACTGTTGAAAGAGGTTTGAACTATCTCTTTGCTTACATGTACGGAACTTCTGCCACCATGGATGATACTGCCTATACCGATTCCGATATAAACGGAAACGGCAGGAAGGTATACTGCGGTAATACTAATATGTATATCGTTGGCATTACCACTATGGCCATTGCAGGTACAGCCTCACCGGGTTCAATAGTTCGTGATTGCGGTTCAACAGAAGTTCGTGGGAAGCCTTATATAGAGGTACTGGAAGATATGGTGGACTTCATTGCCTATGCCCAGAGAGAAGGTACCTCCGGAAATGCGGGCGGCTGGCGCTATTCCCCGAATTACGGGAGCAGCGACAATTCAGTTTCCCAGTGGCCTGCCCTTGGGGTTGGTGAAGCAGAAAGGGCCCCCTGGTCTATAAATGCACCTGCCTGGGTAAAGACACGACTCCAAATATGGATTAACTACAGCCAGTGTTCTACCGGTGGATTTGGTTATACCTCTGCCTGTTATTGGACTAATTGCGCCAAGACAGGCGCAGGGATCATCGAGATGGTATACGCAGGAGGAGGCGGAAATCTCACGAATGCCGTCAATTTCATCGCCAACAACTGGGGCAGTACCTCTTCGGATTACGGAAACATCGGCGACCATTACGCCATGTATGCTGTGAAAAAGGGTATGGAATATGCAAACCTCAGTACTGTCGGTGGACATGACTGGCAGGAGGAATACAATCAGTGGTTAGTGAACAACCAATATAGCTCGGGAACGTGGCCATCATCTGTCAGAATCGGATCAGGGAACGATTCATGTGCCTTCGGCCTTCTTGTCCTTGCCCCCCTTGAGGTTTGTAAACCTTTGGCATATGCAGGAGTCGATCAAGAGGTTACTGAAAACAATGACGTTACATTTGACGGTACAGGTTCCACGCACACATGTCCTGATGATTACAGCATTGCCCTTTATGAATGGGATTTTGATTACGATGGGATTAACTTTGACGTGGATGCAACTGGTCCTGTAGTTACAAAGGATGGCGGCTATACCATCACCAACGGCACAGATACACAAGACTTTACTGTGGCCCTCAGAGTGACCGACAACCAGTCACCTGCCAAGGGGAGTACTGACACTCTGATTGTAACGGTTACAAACGGAAACGTGGCGCCTGTGGCCGATCCGGGTGGTCCGTATCTGGGCGGCGTAGGTGAAGACATTCCCCTCAACGGATCGGGTTCCCGTGACGACAATGAAGAATCAGGACCCAATCCCATTTGGAATACCCTTAAAGACAAGTGGGATGAGATTGAGCTTTATCAATGGGACATCGATGGAGACGGGCTTTACGGGAATGAGGATAGCCCTGCCGACCCGGAGGGAGTGACAGTCATTGTCAATTTCGGCCCTGATTTTATCGGCACGAAGACCGTTGGTTTAAAAGTCACTGATAGTTTTGGCAGGAGTGCAGCCCAGAGTGCGCAGGTCACCACGGTTGCCGTGTCTGATCTTTTTCCGATCAGTTACGAACTGGTGTACAAACAGTACAACAGAAGGTGCCGTTGTTGGTGCTATGCCTGGAGAGTCACTATACTAAACGACGGCAATGGAGCTGCAACAGAAGTAACGGCTGCATTAACGCCTGATAGTGTTCCTGATGGGGTGACTGTGATTGATGACTCTGTTTCATGGGATGGCTCCATAGATCCTGGTGAAGAGCAGTTAAGTGAGGATGAGTTCCGCTACAACGTGGACCGTGGCGCATCTGACCCTGACATGACCCAGATGACCTGGGAAATTGAATTCACAGATGCACTAGGCACGCGACATGTGGTTAGAAACGTGCCTCAACTGCCTTAGTTCGTATTGATGCTAAGGTCAAATATCTGGAAAGAGGCTGTCCTGTATAGGGCAGCCTCTTTCTTACTTATTTTGTGACCCTCATTTGGCCAGTCAGAGAGATTAACCGAGAGTATCATGAAACGTTATATTATCTTCCTTTGCCTATTCTTCATTACAGCAATAATTGCCAAGAACCTGATTCTAAAGGGTGACCAACCTACGGAAGAGACAGGTATTCAGCAGACGCATGAGAGAAATTCACATTCCACTTCAGTCAAAATGAAGCGATCGTCTCTTAGAACACGTTCATCCCATGACAAAAAGGAATCATGGGATCATCTTAAAAGTAACCTGGATTCATCAACGGAATCAAGCATCCTTATACATCCTACAGACAAATCATTGATAGGCCCAAATCTGCGGACCAGTAGCACCTCAGGAAAAGAAACTCTATTTCCGGATATGGATTCGGTCTCTCTCGCTTTATTGGTACGGAATGGGAATGCAACTGATGAAAACAGACGTCAGGCATTATTTTTGCTTCTTGATCGAACACATGAGGAAGACAGCAAGACTGTCATCTCTGACCTATTGTTTGATATCAAAGACAACGTTCAGGAAGAAGATCAACAATTTTTGTTGAAGGCAATGCATAATTTTGCAGATTTGGGAGGTAACGAGGCTATTGTGGACAGCTTTTTTAAAAGCAAAAATCACGAAACGGAAGTGGATAGATATCGCATGCTGAGCTACCTTGATCCTATGTACCCCCTGGATGAAAACACTGTTGATCGCCTGACAGAGGCCTACATAGGGGAGAAAAACACTGAATTAAGTCTCGCTATTCTCGATACAATCGGCACAGTTTGTGGGGAGCAGGGCATATCTTGGATCATTGACCGCGCATATGTGACAGACGACCAGAAAGAGTGGGACTTGATAATCGGAGTTTTAGGTCGATCTGATTCACAGCTCGCCCTTAACTGGCTGAATGAGTTTTTGAATGAGGGTATTGATGACGCAACAAGAAGAGAGAAGATAAGACAGGCAATATTACAGTTAAAAAGGAACTGAATGAATCGCAAGGTCAGATAATAGATTAAACTACTATTGAGAATTGCAAATCCATTATAGCATCATTTGGTAACATTATTTTTTTTAAGAATTTTCAATCAAGTATTAAATGTCCAACCACAATTCCGTTCAAATATTCATTTCAGTTGAGTTTTTTCTCCCATAAAAACACAGGGACAGTACGAAAGATGATGATGCACTTGGAAAAGTCAATTAACCAGTGCGGCAACATTTTTTGTTGACGTCTGTATTTCCTTGTTTCATTCTTCCAGGATATTTCTTTACTCTTTCTTTTTTTCTGTCCTTTATGAGGATGCAGCCCCCTGGCAAACAATACGTATTCAGGGATCTC